>JAAYEJ010000044.1 GCA_012728835.1 Candidatus Brocadiaceae bacterium
CGCCCCGACCGTCTCCTCCTCCGGCCGCGACAGAGCGCGGCCCTCCACCGGCACGCACGCCTCACGCCGGACGCCGCCGGGCGGCACGCCGCACGCCCCTGGAGGGGCACGCTCCGTCGTGCCCGCTGCTGCCATCCCCGGCCGCTCGTCGCCTCCGGCCGCGACGGCGCGCGGCACTCCACCGGCACGGACGGCCCGGCCGCGCCGCCACTGCCGCCGGTGTGACCGGAAGCCCGTGGACGGCTGCATGGCTCAAGGCGATCCGGCAGGGGGATCGTCTGCCTGCAGGTCCTGGGCCGTCCCCGGGCCCTCCAGAAGGGACGACAGCTCCCGCGCCCGCTGCTGAATGCGCGCCGCCTGCTCCTGTGACCATGGCGTCCGGCCGCGCTCGTGCCGCAGGGCCGCCGTGCCCAGGGTGCTGTCCAGGAACGGGCCGCCGTGCCGCTTCGCCAGCTTGACGGCCTCCCGAACCGGAGTATCGGTCAGCAGCAGCCGGTCGACCATCAGACCTCTGGCGTCCTTCTGGAAATCCCGGCCGCTTCGGCTCCGCTCCGCATCCCCGTCCCGGAGCCAGCCGCCGAGGTCCTTCAGAGTATCTCGGACCGTGTCATCGCCCTGGACGCTCAGGAGCGCCCTGAACGCCAGCCCGCGCATCCAGAGATCCTCCTGCGGGGATGCGGCGATGCCCGCCAGCCACCTTCGCAGTTCGGCGTTCCGTTCTGCGAGTGCGGGAAGGTCAAACAGTGCGGGGCCGGCGCCGCCGGAGAGCGGCTGCTCCGCCATGAGACGCTGCATCAGCGTCCTCTCCGCCAGCCCGCGCGCGTACTGCACCAACTCCCGTTGCCGTTCCCGAAGCCTTCTCTCCCAGTCCGAGAGCGAAGGGGCGTCCTCCTGCCGATCCGCGGTCCACGGCCCCGGCCCGGCCATGCCGCCCGGGTGGATGGGGATGGCCAGTTCGTGCAGCTCCGCCACCGGCAGATCGGTGACGAGGAGCCTCTGATACAGAGGCATGCGGAGCGCGGACTGCAAGGCCATCTCCTCCTGGCCGTTCCAGCCCTCCTCCATCCACGGCACAAGCGCGCGGGCCATCCGCACAAGCGCGGCCTCGTCGCCAACCTCCAGCAACTGGACGGCGGCCTCCTTGCGTACCTCGATCTCCACCTCATCCGAACAGGCGACGCCGACGAGCCAACGGAGGAACTGCTCGTTCTCCTCCGCAAGGCGCGGGATGTTCGTCCGCACTGCCTGCCGCTCTGCCCCGCTGAGCGGCGCCTCGCGCAGCGCGAGTGCCTCCAGGCTCACACGCTGCCGGAGCACCAGGAGCAGGCAGAACACGGCAATGCCCGCCACGGCAGTCGCCGACAGGGCGCGCAACAAGAGGCCGTGTGCGTATCTCTTCATCGCTGGGACTCCTCCACGGACGTGCCTCCGACGACGGCTTCACAGACGCCCTCTCTGTCGTCAATGCCAGTTCACCGCTACTGCGACGGTGCCGACTGTCGCCTCTTCCGCGCCAGCGCCATCAGTCGGCCATACGGCATACCCTCGGGCTCCGGCCCCAGCGGAATGCACAGCAGAACGCCGCCGGCGATCAGCAACCCGCAGAATAGTATCGTTGAGACCGAGCCTCTGCCGTTCATCAGTCGGACCATCCGGCACTCCCATCAGTGCCCGCATGCCGCCGGATCGTTTCCGGGGCAGCACGCGCCCTCCCTCCCCGTCTCTGCCAATCG
Organism: Candidatus Brocadiaceae bacterium; assembly: GCA_012728835.1. Classification (NCBI taxonomy): domain Bacteria; kingdom Pseudomonadati; phylum Planctomycetota; class Candidatus Brocadiia; order Candidatus Brocadiales; family Candidatus Brocadiaceae; species Candidatus Brocadiaceae bacterium. The sequence continues at coordinate 1,734 of JAAYEJ010000044.1, forward strand.
CTCCCCTCCAGCGTACAATATGTAGCCCCGAAGCACCCTCAAGTCAAGGCCAATCCGCTCCTTCTGATTGACGCAGCACTGAGCCGCTGCAGTTGGTCCCACGGTGTCTCTTCCGGAAGGCCCCGAGAACACTTGCGAGGGGTCCCGTCAATCACTCGCTCGCGACTGCTCGCGGCGCCTCCTGAGCCTCCAAACACTTGCAGCAACCAGGGCCAATGCAGCCCCAGCCCATACCGCAAGCCTTATGGGTCCCCGGCCCCCGGCTTCGTCTGGGCTCCTCATAGGCGCCTCAACGATGCTGGGAGGCCCATCGTCTCGCGCCGCCACGCTTGGCGGCGCAACTGGCGCTTCGCCTGCCGCATCGGCTAATCCTCCTAGTGTAATGTCCCATAAGTGCGGTTGATTAACAGTTCGCGGCATGGTATCATTCTCCGCATAGGAGGGTGAGGACCATGCGACGAGCCAAACCGATTGTGCTGGACAAGGAACAGACGGAAGTCC
>JAAYEJ010000045.1 GCA_012728835.1 Candidatus Brocadiaceae bacterium
CCGACGCACCAGCGTCGGCCGACCCGGGCATCTTCGAGAACGTGGATGAACTGAACCGGGCGATCCGCCACGGGAGCCTGAAGGACGAATACGGCCCGCTTGACAGCCCGGTCGACCTGGCCCGCTACAGGATGGGGCGGCGCGAGGTGACCGTTCGCCTCGTCCGCACGGGGGGGATGACGTACGTCATCCTGACCGCCCCCGTCAGCCTGGACGACGTGCCCAACGTCCGCGCGCGCCTGGACGGGCTGGTCGGCCAGATGGGATACACGCGTCGGGCCGAGTTCGCCTATATACGTAAGGACAAGGAGTTTACGTATACCGCCGGGTTCGGACCGCACGTGGCCAACATGGCGTGCCTCGCCGGTGAGGCACGCGAAGACCGTGCCACCGTGCGGCGCATCAACCTGCTGCATCGCGAACTGGGCGAACTGCTCGAGAAGATGCGGTCGTAGCGTCGCCCGGGCGGAGGTTCGTCCATGGCAGAGGCACCCGCCGAGCCGCGCCGGACCCCGGACGGCGTGCGTGCCGGGGGGCGCCTGCAGGCCGTCCTTCTGTGGACGCTCCTGACCGCGCTCGCCCTGCACCCTACGCAGATCACGGTGCGCCAGTGGGCCGACGCCCTGGCGCAGAGGCTCGGCTTCGGTCTGCGCGCGGCCGGCCTGATCCCCGCCGTCGGAATCTGCGTCAGCGACGCCCTGTTCGTGGTCGCCTTCGGCCTCTGGCTGGTCGCCGGGCGGGCCGACGGCCGCCTGACGTCGTGCATCCGGCGCTATCCGGCGGCCCTCATCGCGCTGTTCGGGGCCGTCGTCCTGGCAGCGGTGCCCCACCTGAAGCCGATCGGCCTGCTCGGAGGACGAACCGTCGCCTGGGGCCGGGCCGTGCAGGAACTCGTGCAACTGGCCGTCCTCCTGGGCTGTGCCTACGCCGTGCTGGCCGACCGGCTGCGCGATCCGGCCTGGCGGACGCGGCTGACGGGCGCCTTCCTGTGCGGCGCGTTCGCGGCCATCCTGATCGGCGTCTGGGACTACGGCCGCCTGCGCCCCGACGCGACCGACCCCCGGTTCGCCGTCAGCCCGGCGCAGGTGGACGGCAGCTTCGGGTTCGCCGCCGAGGCGGCGGGCCCTCACGAACAGGCCGGGACGCTGAGCAACCGCAACGTGCTCGGCGCCTGGGTCAGCCTCGCCGTGCCCCTGCTCTGGGGCCTTGCGCTGTGCGTGCGGCGCCCGCCGGTGCGGGCCGCGTGCGGGGTGGCCGCCGCCGCCGGCATGCTGCTCCTGCTGCACGCGGGGCTCTGGGCGTTCACGATCGTCGGCGTGCTCACGGTCGCGTGGGTGCGCGGCCGGCAGGCGTTTGCCGCAACGGCGCTGGCGCTGTTCGTGCTGTGGACGGCCGTGTTCGGCTTCGGGCCGCAGCGCCACGGCGCGGTGCTTCTGGACTCGGCGATGCTGCGCAAGTCGTTCGACCGCTTCCACGTGCTGCCCGTCTACGGCGGCGGCCGCGTGCCCCCGCAGACCGAGCCGGCCCCGCTCGGCAGCGCCGACAACAGCGTGTGGCAGCAGCGCTACGTGGAGTGGCAGGCGGCCCTGCAGGCGGTGGCGCGCAGCCCGTTGTTCGGCGTCGGGCCGGGCAACTACCAGGTGCGCGTGAACCGGTACTACGAGCCGCCCCCGGACCGCCTGCTCAACCCCGGCGGTGTCTACAACGTAAGCAAGCCCTCCGCCAACCTGATGGAGGCCGGCGGCAACGCCTTCTACCTCGTCTGGCTGACGGAGACGGGTCTGGTCGGCGTCCTGGGCCTGCTGTCCGTCCTGCTGTTCGGCCTGCACGGCGCGGTTCGCTCCTACTGCGAAGGCGAAGACGACCTGGCGCGCGGGCTGGCGCTCGGGGCGTTCGGGGCGCTCTGTGCGGCGGCGGGGGGGATGGCGTTCACCCACTACCTGGTGCGGGGCGTGGGCATCGCCTTCGCGTTCGTGCTCGCCTGCGCCTCGCAGCGCACCGGCCGGCCTGCGCCGCAGGCATGAAGGCCGTCTCCGGCGCGGCCCTTTGCCGGTCGGCCTCCCTCCAGTATAATCCGCCGGGAGACGCATCGTTCCCCCTATTGCGAAGGACGATCTCCCTTGCAGGCCATCGTGATCTCCACCGGGGAGGAGCTTCTGCGCGGCCGGATCCTGGATACGAACGCGGCCTTCCTGGCCACCGAACTGGAAAGGCAGGGCTTCGACATGCGGCGCATCGTCGTGGTCGGCGACGCGCCGGACCACATCCGGGAGGAACTGGTCCGGGCGGCCGCCGACAGCGCGCTGGTCGTGATGACGGGGGGGCTGGGGCCGACGGCGGACGATCGGATGCGCGACGCCATCGCGGCGGCGGTGGGCCGGCCGCTGGTGGAGGACGCCGACGCCCGGCGCCACGTGGCCGAGCGCATACGGAGCTTCGGGCGCGAGCCGGAGCCTCGCCAGTTCACCCAGGCCCTGTTCCCCGAGGGCTCGGAGGTCTTCGCCAATCCGAACGGGACGGCGTGCGGGTTCGCCTGCCGCGCCGGCGAGTCCTGGATGGTCGCCATGCCGGGCGTGCCCGGCGAGATGCGGCCCATGTTCCATGCCAGCGTCGTGCCGTTCATCCGCCGGGCGCTGCCGACCGCCGAATGCGTTCAGACCGCAGTCGTGCGCCTCTACCCGCTGCCCGAGTCGGTGGCCGACGAACGCATCGCGGACATGAGCGGCTTCGGACGCAACCCGTCCCTCGGCATCACCGTCAGCGACGGCATCATCAGCATCAGCGTGCGGGCGCATGCGGACGACGAAGGGACGGCGCGGCGGCTGCTCGATGCGGACGTGGCGGTCCTCAGGGAGCGGTTCGCCGACCTGGTCTTCGGCGCGGGCGAGGCCACCCTGGCCGAGGCGCTGGCTGAGCAACTCGCCCGGCGGCAGGTCTCCGTGGCCGTGGCCGAGTCGCTGACCGGCGGGCTCGTGAGCCACATGCTGGTCGGCGTGCCGGGCATCTCCCGCTGGCTGGCCGGGTCCGTCGTCGCCTATTCGAACGAGGTCAAGTGCGCCCAGCTCGGCGTGCCCCCGGAACTGATCCAGCAGCATGGGGCCGTCAGCGCCGAGGTGGCCGAGGCGATGGCCCGGGGCATCTGCCGGGCGACGGGCGCCCGGCTGGGCATGGGCACCACGGGCATCGCCGGCCCCGGCGGCGGCAGCGTCCGGAAGCCCGTCGGCCTGGCCTACACGGCCGTCTGCCTGGACGGACACGTGCAGGTGGAGCGGCACCAGTACCGGGGCGACCGGGAGCGCATCCGCGACCGGGCGGCCAAGGACGTGCTCAACGCCGCCCGCCTCACGTTGCTGCGGGGGGTGGAATCGGCGCGCTGACCGAATACAATACGGCCGGGCTTCGTTTGCACAAAGCAAGGAGCGCCGGGCCGACCCGCGACGGCGAGGCGTCCGCCGCACCCCGCGCGCCCTCACAGAGGAGGGACAGGCTCCATGGCAGACAAGGACGACGGCTTCATACGGTTCCGGTGCAGGACGTGCGGCACGCGCCTGAAGGTGAAGGTAGGCGTCGAGGGAGGCGGCGTGATGCCCTGCCCGCGCTGCGGGGCGACCGTCACGGTGCCGATCGGCAACCTGGAGGCGGTCGCCGAGGGCACCGCCATGGACGAGACGGGCGACCCGGGCCGTCTGAACGTAGACCCCGAACTGCTGATGAAGCGCCTGCGGGGCGACGACGAGAAGCGCGACGGCCCCGGTTCGGTCGGTGGCGGCCCGTCGCTCCGGGGGGGGGCGTGGGACCCCGCGGCCGCCTTCGGGCGCCTGACGGAACTGGACCAGGTCCAGGCGGCCGTGGCGAAGATCGACGAGGACGTAATGGGGCAGATCCAGCGGCTCTACCGGCAGAAGGACCGGACCGCGCAGGACCGGGAGGAGGAGGTCAGGGTGGCCGGCGAGCGGCGGCGCGATGAGATTCGCCAGATGCTGCTGAACCGCGTACAGACCGCGCGCTTCCAGGTGCGCAGGCTCGAGTCGATGGAGAACCGGCTGGAGCGGACGGATCGCGACACCCTGCACCGGCTGAGGCGGGCGCTCGAAGCGATGGAACTCTACGCCCGCCACGTGCACGGCCTGGACCTGTGACCCCGCCCGGCACCCCTGGACCGCACGGAGACGCCGTTGCCCGCTGACGGACTGAAGACGCTGGAGGTGACCCGGGAGGCGCGCGAGTTCATGTTCGCCTTCCCGCGACGCCACCCCGGCGTGAGCGCCATGCGGGTCGTCAACGGCCTTCAGGTCGGCGTGCTGCTGGGCGCCTTCGGCGTCGTCGTGGCCGGGCTGGCGTTCCGGCTCGGCGCCACGCTCCTGGTCCTCAACGGCACGCTCCTGGCGTTCTACCTGGTGACCGTCGCGTTCAAGGCCTACCTGATGGACCTCTCGGTTGGCGCCGCGCGGGAGATGGCGTTCACGCGGGACGAGATCGCCGGGCTGCCGGACGCCGCCCTGCCCGTCTACACGATCCTGGTGCCCCTCTACCACGAGCGCGAATCTGTGGAAGGCCTGCTCGACGCGCTGCGGGCACTCGACTACCCGAAGGACCGGCTCGAGGTCATCTGGCTCCTGGAGGAGGACGACGCGGAGACCCGGCACGCCGTCAGCCTGCTGAGCCTGCCGCGCTACGTGCGGGTGGCCGTCGTGCCCGACGTGGGGCCGCGCACCAAGCCCAAGGCGTGCAACCTGGGCCTGGCGCTGGCGCACGGCGAGTTCCTGGTGATCTACGACGCCGAGGACCGACCCGAACCCGACCAGCTCAAGAAGGCCGTCCTGGGCTTTCAGCGCAATGAGCCGGACGTGATCTGCCTGCAGGCGAAGCTGGACTTCTACAACGCCCGCCAGAACCTCCTGACCCGCTGGTTCGCCACGGACTACGCCGTCTGGTTCGACCTGTTCCTGCCCGGGCTCGACCACCTGGGCGGACCCGTCCCGCTCGGGGGCACCTCGAACCACTTTCGGACCTGCGAACTGCGCGCTCTGCTGGGCTGGGACCCCTACAACGTGACCGAAGACTGCGAGCTGGGCGTGCGGCTGGCCCTGGCGGGCAAGCGCACGCGCATCATCGACTCGACCACCCACGAGGAGGCGTGCAGCGCGCTCGGCTACTGGGTCCGGCAGCGGTCCCGGTGGACGAAGGGCTACTTGCAGACTTACCTGGCGCACCAGCGGCGGCCCTTCGCGCTGGTGCACGCCCTCGGGCTGCGGCGCGCACTGAGCTTCCAGGTCATGATCGGCGGCACGTTCGTCTGCCTCCTGATCAACCCCCTCTACTGGACGCTCACGGCCCTGTGGTTCGTCTTCCGATGGAAGGCATTCGCCGAACTCTTCCCGTTCCCCCTGATCCTCTGGGGCCTGCTCTGCCTGTTCCTCGGGAACTTCGCCTTCGTCTACGCCGCCATGCTGGCAAGCTGCAAGCGGGGGTTCCACGACCTGGTCAAGTACTGCCTCCTGGTGCCCGTCTACTGGTGCATCACCAGCGTCGGAGCGTGGCGCGGGCTCGTGCAACTGCTTCTGCGGCCGAGCCACTGGGACAAGACGCGACACGGGCTGGCCGGCCGCTGACCCGAACGGCCCGTCGCGTTGTTTCGGCCGTGACCTTTCTGTTACCATCGCAGGAAGACAAGAGACCTCCGTACCCTGAGGAGACACCCATGGAATTCTGGACCGACGTGTGGAACAAAGTGGTCGATCTGCATGCGTCCGGCGACCTGGCGCTGCTGGTGCCCTTCTACGGCGTCGTGGTGGCGCTGATCCTGTTCGTCTGCCTGCAGGTGATGCTCGTCCGCGGCCGGCGCATGGCCCTGCAGGCCGCGCAGACGACCCGCGACCTTCTGGACGACATGACGGCCCTCCATTCGCGCGTCGGCGAGACCGAAGAGCGCGTCGAGCAGCGCCTGGACGCACGCACGGGCGACCTGGACACGCGGATGACCCGGAAGATCGACCAGAAGGGCGATGCCCTCCAGGAACGGCTCGAACAACATCGGAGCGCACTCTCGGAGGTCATCGGGAAGGGCGAGGCGCGCCTGAGCCGACTCGACGAGCAACTGAAGGCCTGCCGGGAGCGCATCGACGAGGTCGAGGCCCGGATCCCCAACCTGTTCGACCGCCTGGACGACTTCCGCGAGATGCTGGGCCGCACCTTCCAGGCCGAACTCGGCGGCGTCTTCGACTCTTTCGACAACTCCGTCAGCGCGATCCTGCAGCAGATGAAGTCCGAACTCCAGCTCGGCGTCAGCCGCATCGAGAGCATCGAGGGCATGGTGCGCAGCCGGGAGAAGGCCGAGCGCTCGCTCCTGGGCGGCCGCGGGGAGCCCGCCCTGCCGGGCGCCGCCGCCGAGCCCGAGGAGAGCGACGAGTTCGAGGTATGGGAGCAGGAGGCCAAGGACCTGGTCGACCAGGACCAGGACGAAGACGAGGACGAGGACGAGGACCGGCCCGAGCCCGACGCCGAATCCGCCGCGTCCGAGCCCGAAGACGACGCCGAGATCACCGACTACCCGGCCGAGATGGAGGCGGTGGACGCCGAGGCGGACGTCGACTCCGAGCTGCTCGCGATGCCGCTGAACGACGAGGACCCGGACGCCGCCAGGGACGGGGACGCGCGCGCGTGAGCCGCAGGCTACGTCCGTTCCGGCGGCCCGAGGGCACGTGCGACCGCGTGCAGTTCGGCAACCGTCAGTTCCTCGGCGCGGCGGCGCGTGTCGATCCCCGCTGCACGCGTGACCCTGTCCGCCGCGTGGGCGTCCCAGGCTGCGCGCACGGCCGCGGCCAGGCTCTTGCGGCGCGTCTGGAAGAGCCGGGCCACCGCCGCCGCGAACACGTCGTAATCCGGCGTGCGTGCGACGGCCGGCCGCCGGGCGATCCGCAGCAGCGTTGACGATACCTCCGGGGGCGGCCAGAAGGCATGGCGCGGAAACGTCGCCAGCCGCTCGGCCTCCGCCCAGTGGCCCACGATGACCGTCAGAGGCCCGTAGGCCCGGGTGCCCGGCCGGGCCACCACCCGGTCCGCCACCTCCTTCTGCAGCATCAGGCACATCTCGGCGACCGGTATCTCCCACTCCAGGAGGTTCACGATGGCCGGCGAGCTGATGCCGTAGGGAAGGTTGCTGACCACCTTCAGGGGGCCGTCGGCGCCGCCCGCCGCGTGCACGGCGTCGGTCACCTCGGCGCGGATCCTGTGCTTGCTCTCCAGGAAGTCGCAGCAGAGGAGCCGGACGTTTGCGGCGGCGGCCAGGCGATGGGCGGCCACGGCGTGCAGGCCGCGGTCGATCTCGACCGAGACGACCATGCGCGCGCCGGCCGCAAGGCGCTGCGTCAGGCGGCCCAGGCCGGTGCCGATCTCCAGCACGACCTCCTGGGGGTCCAGCCGGGCCACGGCCGCCACGCGGTCCAGGTCCGCAGGGGCGGCCAGGAAGTTCTGGCCGAACACCTTGCGCGGGCTCAGGCCGTGGGCCGCCAGGATGTCCCGCGGATGGGACGGCGGCTCCGGCGGCGCGCTGCGGCTGGGCATGGTGGTCTCCCTCAGAGCGGGACGCCGGCCCCTCCGAAGGCATCCTCGGCCATGGTCCCCTCGGCGACGCGCGTGACGGGGCCGCGCATGGTGATGGCGAACTCCTCGTCGATGTCGATCCTCAGGCGTCCGCCGGGCATGTGGACGGTGACATGGCCGTCGCAGAGGCCCAGCCTGCGCGCCACGGCGGCCGAGGCGCTCGAGCTGCTGCCCGAGGCCAGCGTGTAGCCGGCGCCGCGTTCCCAGATCTCGATCCGCACGTTGGAACGGTCCAGCACCTTCATGAACTGCACGTTCGTGCGGTTGGGGAAGCGCGGGTCGGTCTCGACGTGCGGGCCGACGGCGCGGGCCTCGTCGGCGGAGACCTCGTCCTGAAGGATGACGCAGTGGGGGTTGCCGACCGTGGCCGCGCTGAAGGTGTAGACGCGTCCTGCGACCTCGATCTCCTCGTTCAGCACCTCGCGCGGCGGACCGGCCACAGGGATGTCGGCGCTGTGGAAGCTCACGCGGCCCATCTCGACGGTGACCTCGCGGCCGCCGTCGTGGACCTGCGCGCGCACGGTGCCGCCGGCGGTCAGGACGGTGAACTCGCCGCCCCGGACTCGGCCCGTGTCGTAGAGGCAGCGGCAGAAGATGCGCAGGCCGTTCCCGCTCTTCTCGGCCTCGCTGCCGTCCGGGTTGAAGATGCGCAGCGCGAAGTCGGCCTCGTCCGTCGCGATCGGGCCGAGCAGGATGCCGTCGGACCCGACGCCGAAGTTCCGGTGGCAGATCAGGCGGATGCGCTCGGGGGTCAGCTCGGCCGCCAGGTCGGCGGGATCGAGCACGATGTAGTCATTGCCCAGCCCGTGGTACTTCCGGAACCTCATCGGCGGTCTCTCCTGATTGCCGCGGTCGGCCGCGGCTGCCTGCGGCGGGCGCCTCGTCAAGGGGCTTCTCAGTGCAGGAACAGGCGCAGGCCCGAGTGAACCATGACCATGCCGTACTGGTCGGCCGCGGCCGTTACGGCGTCATCGCGCAGGGAGCCGCCCGCCTGCAGGACGTAGCGGACGTTCGAGCGGCTGGCGCGGTCGACGGTGTCGCGGAACGGGATGAAGGCGTCCGAACTCAGGCAGATGCCGTCGAACTGCGCCACCCAGTCGGCGCGCTCCTCCCGGGTGAGGGGCCGGGGCATCTCGGTCAGTTGCGGCAGCATGGCGAACTTCTCGGCGTCGGCCAGCTCGTCCCAGAGCAGAAAGGAGTCGACGATGTTCGTCTTGTCGATGCGGCTCAACCCGTCCTTGAAGGGCAGGGCGAGCACGCGCGGGTGCTGTTGCAGAAGCCACTTGTCGGCCTTGTCGCAGGCCAGACGTGTGCAGTGCACGCGCGACTGCTGCCCGGCGCCCATGCCGATGACCTGCCCGTCGTAGGCCACGCAGATCGAGTTCGACTGCGTGTACTTGAGCGCGATGGTGGCCACCAGGAGCGTCTGGACGGCCGCCTCCGGGATGTCCTTCTTCGCGCTCACCACGTCGCGGATGATGCTGCGGTCGATCCGGGCGTTGTTGCGCTCCTGTTGCAGGCGGAAGCCGAACGCGTCGCGGTCTTCCACCGCTGGAGGTTCGTAGTCGGCGTCGATCTCGAGCAGCAGGTACTTCCCGTCCCGTTTGCCCTTCAGTATCTTCAGCGCTTCGGGCGTGTAGCCGGGCGCGATGAAGGCGTCGCTGACCTCGCGGCGGATCAGGCGCGCCAGGGATTCGTCCACCACGTCGCTGGCTGCGCCGACGTCGCCGAACGAGCACATCCGGTCGCCGCCGCGCGCGCGGGCATAGGCGGTGGCCACGGGCGAGAGGTCCTCTTCGGGGATCATCTGCGATGCGCGGAACGCGTCCGAGATCGGGCGGGCGACGGCCGCGCCGGCCGGGCTGACGTGCTTGAACGATGCGGCGCCCGGCAGGCCGGTGGCCGCCTTCAGCTCACGGGCGAGCTGCCAGGCCGCCAGCGCGTCCAGGATGTTGATGTAGCCGGGCGCGCCGCTGACGACGCGCAGGGGCGACGGCTCCTGCCCGATGACCAGACGGGCGGCGCCCTGGTGCGGGTTGCAGCCGTACCTCAGTGTGATCTCGCTCATCCCTGCGTCCTCTGCTGTCACGGGTTCTGCGGCCTGCGAGGGCAGGCCCGGGGCGAACCCGGAGTATACAGGCGCGCGTGCGAACGGTCAATCAATGAAGCACCTTCGCGAGGATCTGCACGAGCGTCAGGGTGCCGAGCGCCGCCGTCAGGACGCCGATCAGCAGGCGGAGCCTGCGGGCGCTGATGCGGTTGACGGTGACGGCGCTGACCGGCACCGAGGCGAAGGCCCCCAGAGTCAGCGGGACGGCCAGGTCCCAGGCGATGGCCTTGCCGGCGATCACGTAGGTGATGAGGCCGACGATGCAGGTGACGCCCTCGGAGACGCTGCAGATGCCGATGGCGTTCTTCTCTTCGACGCCGCTGAGGATCTGCCCGCCGGTGATCAGCGGGCCGTACCCGCCGCCGCTGAGGCCCTTGTTGAAGGCGGCCAGCAGGCCGAGCCCTGTGATCCGTCCCCAGGAGAAGCGGAAGACGCGCCCCGCGGCCGCCAGGATGAACACGCCCATGGAGAGGACAATGACGCCGATGGTGATCTTCAGGTACACCTTCGGGATGTTCACCGCCACCCAGACGGCGGCCGCCGCCCCGACCACGCTGCAGGCGCTGAGCGTGGCCGCCACCCACGTGGCGCGCGAGTCGCGCGTGAACGACACGTTGCCGGCCACGTGGTGGGCGACTCCCGCCGACAGGCCGGTGATCAGCTCGCTCAGCAGGATGCACGGCACAACGACCAGCGGCTCCAGGTCGAACAGCAGCATCAGCAGCGGCGTCAGGGCCGTGCCGTAGCCCATGCCGAGCGTCGAATCCACATACTCGCAGAAGAAGGCCAGGGCGACGAAGCCGAGCCCCTGCCATTGGAAGGGACACGCGGCCGACGCGGTCCACCCGAGCTGCCCCGCCAGGACGCAGGCGATGGCAAAGAATGCGACGGCGCCGAACAACGACCCGGCGAAGGTGCGGACCACGGTTCTCATGACGGCTCCTTCTGCGACGCGAAGATCTGGCAACACTCCTAACGGAGTGTCCAGGAGGCAAAAAAGGGGAACCGGCCACCCGGCCGCTCCGTTCCTCAGAGATACCCGAGCGTCCGCAGCCGCTGCCGAACGGCCTCCACCTCGGCCTGCGACAACCCCTCCGAGCGGCTGCGCGGCGTGCTGGCCGGACTGGCCAGGTCCCGCAGCACGAAGACCGCGAACTCCGTGACCGAATGGAAACCGGTGTCTTCGATCAGCCGCTGGAGGCGCTCGTAGAGCGGACGGGGGATCTTCAACGTGACCTTGTCGGACGCCGATCCCGTGGCACTCATAGGACACTCCTGACCCCGGAGTCTATCCCCTCCTGCGGCCCGTTGTCAAGCCCTTCCTTCGGCGTTCGTGAAGGGGCGCCAGGGCAGGACGTCGCGCGGGTCCTCGATGACCATGCGGATGGTGCGCGCGTCCAGCCGTTCCGCGCCCGGCCGGGCGGCCGCCTCATCGCAGAAGTTCGACTTCATGTACTCCACCTTGACCTCGATCGGCAGGATCGGCCGGAACGGTTTCGCCTGTTCGACGAGCGCAAGCGACCGTCGCGCGGCTTCGCGGACGCGGGCGCGCGCTTCCTCGAGCGGGTAGGCGATGGCCTTGTTGCGCCCAACGCCCTGCTTGACGGCCGCCGTCTCGATCGGGCTGAAGAAGGCCCGGGCCTCGGCGCAGGCGGCCTCGTCGCCCGAGACCATCACCATGGGCACGCCGAACCCGCCGGCCAACGTGGCCCAGATGGCCAGCTCGCCCACCTTGCGGCCGTTGATGAGAAAGTTCTGGATCGTCGTCGAACTCTGCGTGTGGTCCAGGAATCCGTTGAGCGTGCCGGCCATGGCATGTGCACCGACGAAGAACGTGGCGTCGCACGTCTCGTCCAGCATGCCCCACCAGCGGCTCTCGTCGCGCGGGTCATACTCGGCCCGCTTGTCCAGCATCTCCAGGATGAAGTTCATGCGCTGGATGCCCGCGTGGCCGTCCATGACGATCACCTCGTCGGCCCCGCCCTCGAACGCGCCCTCGATCGAGGCGTTCACGTCGTGCATGAGCTTCTCGCACGACTGCCGGTAGAGGTCCTGCTTCTCGAACTGGCGCTGCTCCTCCTCGTCGAGGCCGCTGACGCCTTCCAGGTCGGTGTGGATGTAGATCCTCATCAGTGCCATTTCCTCAGGTCGGAGGTGACCCAGCGGATGGTGCGCGCGTCGAGCCGCTCGACGCCCGGCCGGGCCGCCGCGCCGTCGCAGTAGTCGCTTCGCGTGTACTCGATCTTCACTTCCATGGGCAGGATGGGCCGGATCGGCTGGACCTTTCCCACCAGCGCCATCGCCTGACGCGCCGCCCGGCGGATGCGTGCGCGCGCCTCCTCGGGCGGGTAGCCGATGGCCTTGCTGCGGCCGACGCCCTGCTTGACGGCGGCCGTCTGGATGGGGCCGAAGAAGGCGCGGGCCTCGGCGCAGGCCGCCTCGTCGCCCGACACCATGAGGAGCGGCACGCCGGCCGCGCTGCACGTGAGCGCGTCCTGCACCAGCTCGCCCACACGGCGTCCGTTGATGTACCAGTTGAAGATCGTCAGGCCGCTCTGCGTGTGGTCCAGGAAGCCGTTCAGCGTGCCGGCCATCCCGTGGTAGCCCACGGCGAAGGCGGCCTGGAAGCTCTCGTCCGGCCCGATGCACTCCACGTGCGTCCTGTCCACGGCGGCCGCGCGCCCGTCGAGCATCTCCGGGATGAAGTTCAGCTTGTTGCGCCCGCCGTGTCCGTCCCAGGCCAGCACCTCGGTCGCACCGCCTTCGAACGCCCCCTCGATGGCCGCGTTCAGGTCGAGCATCAGGTTCTCGCAGACCAGCCGATAGGCGTCCTCGCCCGAGGACAACTGGGCGGCGTCCACGAGCCCGGTCACCCCCTCCACGTCCGTCAGTATGAATACCTTCACAGTCCGGCTCCTTTGTGCAAGGCGTACGAAGGCCCTGTATACCACATCGCACACGAGGTTCAACGTCCGGGGGCCTCAGGCGTCCTCCAGGGCCGCGCGAACGAGGCCCGCCAGCTCGGGGCGGACGTTCTCCGCCACGCGGCGCCACGGCTCCCGTTCGGCCTCCGAGCGCACCCGGGGACGGAAGCCGAACCGCAGGTAGAGGCCGATGGCCGGGATGCGCGGCGCGTTGGTGGTCAGGTAGGCGCCCTCGCAGCCCAGCTCGACCATGCGATGCAGGCACGCGGCCAGGAGGGGCTTGCCGAGGCCGGCGCCCTGGTGCGCCGGGACGATGGCCACCCAGTGGACGCGGCCGTAGGCGCGGTCGGGGAAGTCCGTGTTGTGCCAGGCCGTGATCGTCCCGACGGCCTCTCCCTGCCCATCGCAGAGGTAGAGCTGCCGCCGGCGAAGTGCCTCCGCGTCATGCCCGAACTCGCGCTCGAAGAGCGCAAGCTCGGCCGTGTTCAGCGGATCGGACAGTTCGTGGATGCGCACCCAGGCCGCTTCGTCGCCCGGCGCGTACGGGCGGAAGGCGTACGGGACCGGCGGGGCCACCGCGGGCAGGTCGGACAGGGTGGGTCGCACCATGCAGATGCTGGTGTGAGGCAGGTTGGTGTTCATCGGCACGGCTTCCTGTTCATGCGGGGACGGAACGGGCCCCGGGCGGCCGGCACGCGTCAGTCGCGGCGGGGCTCGGGCTTCAGTTCGCCGGATTCGATCATCTGAACCAGCGGGTTGTCGTCGATCTCCAGCGGCAGATCGACCATGCCGCGGCGCCGGGCCGACTCCCAGCAGGCGAAGATGATCTCGGTGGCCTTCAGTGCGTTCCGCGCGCCGTGCTCGGGCTCGGTGCCCTTCTGCAGGCACTCGACGGCGTGGGCGATGGCGCGGTTGTGGTAGGCGCCGGGGTCGTCGTTGCGCCCGTGCAGGCCCTCGCCCTTCGTGTCGATGTCCTCCCAGCGGGCGCTGCCCTTGCGCCGGATGCGCAGCAGGGGCCGCGGGTCCTGGTCGATCAGCGGGCCGACCTCGATGACGCCCTCGGTACCGATCAGCTTGTCGTAGGCGCCGACGACGGCCCAGGCGGCGTCCCTGGGGCCGGTGACGCACTGGCCGAAGACGCCGTTCTCGTACTTCCACAGCCCATGGGCGACGTTCTCGTTGTGGCTGCCGAAGACGAGGTTCTCGACCCGGTAGTCGATCTGGGCCACGGCCCAGACGGCGCGGTGGTGATCGTTGAAGAACCCCTGCATGTCCATGTGGTGCGTGCCGGCGTCGAAGAGGTTGCCCTCGCCGTACTGCATCAGCACCAGGTCGCCGATCTCGCCGGCGTCGAGCAGTTCCTTGGCCATGCGGAAGGGGCCGCCGAAGCGCCGCATGTGGTTGAACGTGAGCTGCACGCCCCGTTCCCTGCACACCTCCGCCATGCGCCGGCAGCCCGCCCAGGTCGTGGCCATGGGCTTCTCGCAGTGGATGGCCTTGACGCCGGCCTCGGCGCAGTCGACGGCCATCTGCTCGTGCAGGTGCATCCACGTGCAGATGCTCACGATGTCCGGCTTCTCCTTCGCGAGCATCTCGTGGTAGTCGGTGTATGTGGTCGCGACGCCGAACTGCGCGGCGTACTTCCGGGCCCGTTCCGGCACCAGGTCGCAGCAGGCCGCCAGCTCGCACTGGTCGGGCAGGGCCAGGTAGCCGGGCCCGTGCCGGTAGGCCATCGCGTAGCCCTTTGCGCTTCGTTTCGCCGGATCGTCTCCGCAGCCGATGATCCCCACGCGGAAGGCAGCCATGGTCCATCTCCCTACCTGAGGTATTCGCACGGGCCGTCCCACAGCCATGGGAGTGTACGGCTGCCCCTTGGGGATGTCAACGCGCCCGGCGGCACACGCGCCGGCCCGCGCCCAACACTTGACCGGGCGCAAGGCCGGGGGCATAATCCACCGCTCCCGCACACAGGAGATCCGCCATGACGGCCCCCGTCGACGCCGCCGCACATGCCGCAGAGCTGCACAGCCGGGCCATCGTCATCGACTGCCACTCCGACATCCTGATGCCCATCGCGGACGGCCACATCCGCATGGCGGACGACGTGCAGGTGCCCGACCCGGCGGCCTGGCAGCCGCCCTTCCTGATGCCGCCGCCGGAGTCGAAGTACACGAAGTGGCCGCGCGGGTCGGCCTTCGGCACCATCGGCCAGTACGGCCTGCCCCACTTCCTGCGCGGGGGCCTCACGGCCCAGGTCTGCGCCATCTACGTGGATGACCGCCAGCTCCACGACGCCCTGCGGCGGTCGCTCGACATGGTCTGGTGGCTCCATCGCGAGGTGGAGGACAACGAACGCCTGGAGCTGGCTACGACGGCCGCCGACATCCGCCGCGCCAAGGAGCAGGGGAAGGTCGCCGCCGTCATGGCGCTGGAGGGCCTCGAGCCCGTCGGATACGACCTGAAGATGCTGGACCTGTTCTACAAGCTGGGCGTGCGCATGGCGGGCATGGCGCACAACCGCCGCAACTACTACTGCGACGGCACGATGCACGGCATCCACACCGGCGGCCTGACCGATCCGGGCAAGCAGGCCATCCGCCGCATGAACGAGCTGCGCATGGTCGTGGACGTCGGCCACTTCGACGCGCGCGGCTTCTGGGACGCCCTGGAGGTCAGCTCCGCGCCGGTGGTGCTCTCGCACCGCAGCCCCCGGGCGTTCTTCCCACTGCGGCCCGAGGACAGCCGGCTGCATCCCTCCTACGACGTCACGCGCGGGCGCGAACGCCTGGAGGCGCTGGCGCAGAACGGCGGCGTCTTCGGCGTCTTCTTCCTGGGGGCCCGCCACGTCGGCGACGTGGTCGACGACATCGAGTACGTCATCGACCTGGTCGGGCCGGAGCACGTGGGGCTCGGCAGCGACCTGTACGGGCTGAGCGGCGCGCCGAAGGGCCTGGAGGACATCTCGAAGGTGCCCGCCATCACCGAGGAACTGGTGCGGCGCGGGCATCCCGACGAGGTGGTGCTCAAGGTGCTCGGCGAGAACTTCCTGCGCGTCTTCGAGCAGGTCTGGGGCGGGTGAACGGCCCGCCGGCCGCCCCCGGGTGCCGCGCGCGGCTATCCGCCCGCCGCCTCGCGCAGCCGGGCCACCTCGGCCTCGAGCGCGCGCAGGCGTTCGGCCATCTCGGGCAGGCGCCCGGTGAGCGCCATGATGCGCCGCTGCTGGCCGATGGGGCGCGCCGGCACGCCGAACACGACGGCCCCCGCCTCGATGTCCTGCGAGGCCCCCGTGCGCGCGGCCAGGATGGCGCCATCGCCGATCGTCACGTGATCGGAGACGCCCACGTCCTCGGCAATGATCACGCCCCTGCCCACGCGCACGCTGCCGGCCAGCTTCGCCGCGCCGGCCATGATGCTCTCGGCGCCGACGTGGCAGTTGTGCGCCACGTGGCAGTGGTTGTCGATCTTGACGCCGTCCTCGATCACCGTCGCCTCGAGCATGGCCCGGTCCACGGTCGTCAGCGCGCCGATCTCCACGCGGTCGCCGATGCGCACGGTGCCGATCTGGGGCAGCTTGACGTTGCGCCCGTCCCGCTGGACGAACCCGAAGCCCTCCGAGCCGATCACCGAATTGTAGTGCACGATGCACTCCCGGCCGATCGTGACGCCCTCGTGGACCGAGACGTTGGCGTGCAGCACCGTGCCGGCGCCGATGCGGCAGCGGGGGCCGACATAGGCGTTCGGGTAGATCACGGCGCGGTCGCCGATCTGCGCGCCCTCGCCGACGAAGGCGCCGGCGCCGACGGCCACGTCCCGGCCCAGCTCGGCATCGGCGGCCACGCAGGCGTCCGGGCTGATGCCCGTCGGGGCCGGAACCCGCTCGGCAGCAAATGCCTCCAGGACGATGGCCAGCGCAGACTCGGCGTCCGCGCACACCACCTGGGCGCCGGCATACTCCGAGAGCCTCACGGGGGTGATCAGCACGCTCGCACGGCACGCCTCGGCCTCGGCCGCGCCGCGGCGGTTGCGCAGCACGGCCAGGTCGCCCGCGCCGGCGCACTCGATCGCCCGCAGGTCCCGGATCGTCGCGTCGTCGCGGCCGACCAGCTCGCCGCCGACCATCTCGGCCAGTTCCTTCGCTGTGAGACGCGGCATGTTCCCCTCGCAATCCGCTTCGCTTGACTCCGCCCGGTGATCCGCCGAACATGCTACCTGCTGAGCACGGGCGCGAACAAGGGGACGGCATGGCGACCGACGACGAGCGCTACATGGACATGGCCCTCCGGGAAGCGCGCGCGGCCGCCTCCGAGGGCGAGGTGCCCGTCGGCTGCGTCGTCGTGCACGAGGGCATCGTCATCGGCCGCGGGCACAATCTGCGCGAGACGCTCCGGGACCCGACGGCCCACGCCGAGATCGTCGCGCTCAGGCAGGCAGCCGCCGCCCGCGGGCAGTGGCGGCTGGACGGGTCGGTGGTCTACTGCACGGTCGAGCCGTGCTGCATGTGCGCCGGAGCGCTGGTGAACGCGCGCGTGGCGCGCCTCGTCTACGGCATTGCCGATCCGAAGAGCGGCGCCTGCGAGTCCGTCCTCGACGTCGTGCGCGAGCCCCGCCTGAACCACCGCCTGGCGGTGACCGCCGGCGTGCGCGCCGCCGAAGCGCTGGCACTGCTGCGGGAGTTCTTCGAGTCGCGCCGCTGACCCCCGGGCGCTGCCCATTGGGGCGGTGCCTGGCCGTGCGTGCCCGTGCGCCCGCCGAGCATTGACACCGCCCCCGCCGGCCGTCTATCCTGACCGCCCCGTGGGGGCTGCGTCTCCGCACCTGGTTGAGAGCCACGCATCATGCCCATCCTGCCCTATCGAGCCGAGATGGCCGGCGCCGTCACCGAGTCGTACAACCGGACCTTCGGCCGGGTGCCGCTCTGTTACCCGGTGCGTGCGGACGACGTGGCCGCTGCCGTGGCCAGTCCGGAGGCGCTGGTACGCGACCCGCCGCTCACGGCGATGGCGGCGTTCGCGGCTGCCGACGACGACGGCGTGCGGGGCTTCGTCCAGGCCGGCGTGCTGCCGCCCGATCCGGAGGGCGAGGCCGGGCTCGGGATGATCCGCTTCTTCTGGTACGAGCCGGGATGTCGGGCGGTCGGGCAGGCGCTGCTGGAGGAGGCCGAGGCGCACCTGAGCCGGTGCGGTGTCGGGCGGATCGAGGTGTTCCGGGACCGCTACAAGTTCCCGTTCTGCCAGATGCGGCCGTGCTACCTGTCCGACAGCCTGGGGCACGTGCAGGCCCTGCTGCTGGTCAACGGCTATGAGCGGGTGGCGGGCGAGGTCGTGCTCGCGTGGCCCGACTTCGAGCCCGTGCCGCCGCGGCCGCCCGCCGAGCCGGTGGACATTGCCGTGCAGTGGCACGCGGCACCGGACCGCCGCCCGGCGGCGACCCTGGACGCCTTCAAGGACGGCCGGCCGATCGCCCAGTGCCGGTGCGTGCGCGTGGGCGACTACTCGGACGACGAACGGGCGCGCGACTGGTTCTTCGTCGTCTGGCTCGGCGTGGACGACGAATACCAGGGGCACGGGCTGGGCATGCACCTGCTGCGCCGGGCGTTCGTCGAGATGCGCGGCGTCGGCTACCGCCATGCGGCCATCAGCACGCGCCTGCACAACCACCGCGCCTTCCTCTTCTACAGCAACTTCGGCTACCACGTGGCCGACTGGACGCACGGGTTCGGGCGCACGGTCGCCCCGCCGGCCGCGCAGGCCCGTCGCTGACCGATCCCTTCCCGCATCTTCAGAGTCTCCGGGAGCAGAACCATGGCAAGGCTGCAGATCAACTACTGGGCCGAGACGCTCAGCAACCACAGGCACCTGACCGTCCTGCTGCCCGACCTGACCGAGGGCGGCGGCCCCTGGCCCGTGCTCTACCTGCTGCACGGCATGTCGCAGGACGATGCCTACTGGTGCCGCATGACGGGCATCGAGCGGTACGTGAACAAGCTGCCGCTCATCGTCGTCATGCCCGACGGCGGGCGGGGGCTCTACTGCGACGCCGTGCACGGCGAGCCGTTCGAGACGCACATCCTCAAGGACGTGATCGGCTTCGTGGACCGCTTCTTCCCCACCATTCCCGAGCGCGACGGCCGTGCGATCGGCGGCTACTCGATGGGCGGGCTCGGGGCCGTCAAGCTGGCGTTCGCACATCCCGACGTGTTCTGTTCCGTCGTCGGGAGCGCCGGTGCCTACGACCTGGAACGGTGGCTGACGCTCTCTGACTGCGGCGAGGCCGCCCGGCGGATACTGGGCGACGATCCCGTCGGGGGACCGAACGACGTCTGGTGGCTGGCCGAGCAGATGGAGCGCGAACTCTGGCCCGCCATCCGCATCGAGTGCGGCACGGAGGACTACCTGCTCCCCCAGAGCCGCCGGCTGCACGACCACCTGAACCAACTGGGCATCCCGCACGACTACGCCGAGCTGCCCGGCCCCCACAGCCTGGTGGCGTGGGACCAGCACCTGCCGGCCGGCATCGAGTTCCACAAGCGTGCCCTCGGGCTCTGAGGCGCGCCGCCTGCATGGGCGCGGGACGGCGGAATGCCCGGCGGCGGACGGGCCGCAGCCCTCTCGGGGCGGGAGGAGGAAACGCGCGATGGCCGAACTCAAGCCGGGCGACCCGGCGCCGGCGTTCGAACTGGCGGATCAGGACGGGAACACGGTGAAGCTGAGCGACTTCCGCGGGCGGAAGGTGCTCGTCTATTTCTACCCCAAGGCCGACACGCCCGGTTGCACGAAGCAGGCGTGCAGCGTGCGCGACGCCCGGCCCGACCTCTCGGCGCTCGGGGTCGACGCCGTCGGGGTGAGCCCCGACCTGCCCGGGCGTCTGAAGAGGTTCGACGGCAAGTACGGGCTGGGCTTCCCGCTGCTGTCGGACGCCGACCATGCCGTGGCCGAGGCATACGGCGTCCGGGCGGAGAAGTCCATGTTCGGCCGGAAGTACAGGGGCATCGTGCGATCGGCGTTTCTGGTGGACGAGGCCGGCAGGATCCAGGAGGCGTTCTACGGGATCAGCCCCGCCCGCACGGTGCCCTCCGTGCTGGCCGCCCTGGGGCCGGAGTGACGGCCCGCCCGCTTACATGTACCCGAGCTGCTCGAGCCGGCTCCTGACGGCCGCCTCGTCCCGCCGGGGCAACGCGCCATCGGGGCCGGGCTCTGTGCGCGGCACGGCGGCGCGGCGCGGAGCGCTCACGTCGTCGGTGAGCATCTCGGTCAGGACCCGTCCGTCGTAGTCCTCGGGGATCGGGCAGCCCAGGAGCGCCAGCACGGTGGCCGGCACGTCGGCGATGGCGGCGTCCGGCAACTCGACGTGCCGCACGTGCGGGCCCGCCGCCATCAGGACGCCCTCGGAGCGGTGTCCGCCCATGAGTCTCACCCGGTCCCAGCGCACCTCGGGCAGGGCGTAGACCGCGCCGCCGTCCGGCCCCTCGCTGAGCGTCTGCATGCTGTACTGGTCGTCCTCCGACTCGACGATCAGGTCGGGCAGGCAGTCGAGCCGCGGGCCGGACCAGATGTCTTCCCGCCTGTGCACGGCCCGGATGACGGGGCGGCCCGTGCGGGGGTCGCGCAGTGGCCGCAGCGCCTCGATGACGCGGTTGCGCACGCCCTCATACTCCGCGCCCGGCTCGACAATGCCCTGGGGCTGGCGGCCGCGGAGGTTGACGTAGACGCCGTGGTCCGCGCCCACAGGGTAGGCGAGGCTTCGGCGGTAGTCGACGCCTCCGGCGGCGGCCCCGGACGCGACGCAACCGGCCAGGCCGGGCAGGAGCGATCGGAGCACGCGCTTGAGGGAGTAGGGCACGACCCGGGCCAGCAGGCGGCCGGCCGAGCGGCGCCCGCGCGCGAACGGTCGCGGCGGCGTGGGGGTGAGCAGCCCCGCCGCGGCCAGCGCCTTGCGCAGACTCAGGCCCGCCCGCAGCGGGCCCGACCCGTGGTCCGACAGCAGGAGGACGTCCGTATCCGCGCCGGCCTCCGCCATGAGCGTGCCGACGGCCTCGTCCAGCGCGGCGTAGGTGGTCCGGACGGCACCGGCGATGCGTTGCTGACGGGGCGTCAGAGTCTGCCCGGACCGTGCGGCTTCCAGGTAGGGCCAGAAGCAGTGACACGCCCGGTCGGCCGCCACGAACACGACGCAGAAGAGCGGCGGCCGGTGCTTGCGGTACAGCCCCACGGCCGCCCGGCACCGCGCCCGCAGGCTGTCGAGCAGCCGGGCCAGGATGGTCTCCGGGGCCTCGCCGACCGCGCTGAGCAGGCCGACGTCGATGGTGTAGTCCGGGCTGGCCGCCATCAGGTCGTCGAAGACCTCGGGCGGGCTGGCCATGGCCCTCCCCAGTCTGGGCGTCATCATGCCCGAGATCATGAACCCGTTGAACGGCTTCGGGGGATAGGTGAAGGGCAGGTTCAGGATGCCGCCGGAGATGCCGTGTCGCCCGGCAGTCTCCCAGAATGTCTCGCCGGCGCGGTCGGCGGCGGTGGCCAGGCGCGGGCGGTAGTCGTCGCTTCGCGTGCGGCTGAAGCCGATGATGCCGTGCTTGCCGGGGTTCAGGCCGGTCGCGAACGTGCTCCATGCCGCCGGCGAGCAGGGCGGGATGGTGCTGCGGAGCGGCCCGCCGGCGCCGGTTTCCAGGACGCGGGCGAGGTTCGGCAGGACGCCTTCGGCCACCCACGGCCACGTGAGTTCGGGCGTCAGCGCGTCGAGCCCGATGATCATGACTCTGCGTTCGTTCACGCGGTCGCGTCCCATCCCGTTGGCCCGGGCAGGCGTCAGCGCGTCCTCTCGGCGGACTCGCCGTCACGACGGTCCAGTTCCCTGCGGATTCCGCGCAGTTCCCTCCGGTTCAACGGCATGTGTCGGATCACGTGGCCCAGCAGGGCGGGGACCGAACAGGCGAAGAAACGGTCGGCCAGGTCCTTGATGGCCTGTTCGGCGCCCTCCTCGCGTGTGACCGTCGGGCGGTACACCACCGAACGGCCCCGGCGCTCGTCGGCCAGCAGGCCCTTCTGGTGCAGCACCCGCATGACCATCAGGACGGTGTTGTAGGCTCGCGGGGCGGTCCGGCGGAGCTGTTCGTGCACCTGCCGCGTGGTCGCCTCGGACAGCTCCCACACCACGTTCATCACGGCCGCTTCCAGAGGCGTCAGTGTGCACGTCTCGGCCCTGCCCATCTGCTCGGCTCCCGTGGCTTCAGAGACGTTCAGCCTACACGGCCCGGGCCGGCCATTCAACCGCCGGTCCGTTCGCCGGGACGGTCTTGCGCGCATGGGCGCCCTTCCCTACAATGCCGTCGGGCGTCGTTTCGGCCCCGTATTCTCACGCGGATGGGGAGCATCGATGGCGCGCGTGCTGGCCCTGGAGCCATACTACGGGGGGTCCCATCAGGCGTTTCTGGACGGATACCGCCGCCGCAGCCGCCACGCGATCGACCTGCTCACCATGAGCGCGCGCAAGTGGAAGTGGCGCATGCGCGGCGCGGCGCTGTTCCTGCACGACGAACTGCGCGTGCACAAACGACCATTCGACATACTGCTCGTCAGCGACTTCCTGGACCTCGCCGCGCTCATGGGGATGGCGCCGCGCCTGCCGCCCGAGACGGCCACGGTGGCCTACTTCCACGAGAACCAGCTCACCTACCCCGTCCCGTCGGAGCAGGACCGCGATTACCAGTTCGGATTCACGAACATCACGACCTGCCTGGCCGCCGACCGCGTGCTGTTCAACTCGCGCCACCACCGGGACAGCTTCCTGGGGGCCGCCCGCGCGCTCCTGGGCCGCATGCCGGACTACGTGCCGCGCCGCGCGGTCGAGACGATCGCCCGCCGGTCGCAGGTGGTGCCCGTCGGCGTGGAACTGGCCGACATCGACGCGCAGCGGCCGGCGGCCGAGGCGCGCAGCGGCCCCCTCACCGTCCTGTGGAACCACCGCTGGGAGTACGACAAGGGCGCCGAGGAGTTCTTCGACGTGATGTGCGAACTCCAGGCGGAGGGCTATGACTTCCGCCTGGCCGTGACGGGGCAGCAGTTCCGCACCGCGCCCGCCGTGTTCGAGGCGGCCCGCCGGGCACTGGCCCCGCGCATCCGCCGGTTCGGCTACGTCGAAGGCCGGGGGGAGTACTGCCGCCTGCTCCTGGAGAGCGACCTGGTGGTCTCGACGGCCGAGCAGGAGTTCTTCGGCATCTCCGTCGTCGAGGCCGTCTACGCCGGCTGCGTGCCCGTGCTGCCCAACCGCCTGAGCTACCCCGAACTGCTGCCCGAGAGCCGCCACGCGCAGTGCCTGTACGAAGGCCGCGACGGCCTCAAGGCGCGGCTCGTCCGCTGGCTGGAGCATCCGGAGCAGGCGCGCGCGCTGAACCTGAGCGCCGACGTGGCCCGGTTCGGCTGGGAGCACGTGGCGCCGATGCTGGACGACGTCATCGACCAGGTCTCCGAGGCCCGGCGGGAGGACGGCCATGGTTGAGTTCGCCCACCCCGCCCTGCTTTGGGCGCTGCCGGCGGCCGCCCTGCCCGTGCTGATCCACCTGCTGAACCGGCGTCGCTATCGCCGCGTGCCCTGGGCGGCCATGGCGCACCTTCTGACCGCCGAACACCGCAGCCGGCGGCGCGTGCGCGTGCAGAACGTCCTCGTCCTGGCGCTGCGCGCGGCCGCCGTCGCCCTGCTGGTGCTGCTGTTTGCGCGGCCGGCCGTGGCGGGGCGTCGCCCGGCCGGCACGGCGGCCGGCGATGGCCGCGTGGTGCTCCTGCTGGACGATTCGGCCGGCATGGGGCGGCTCGCCGCCGGCACGACGGCCTTCGAGCGGGCCGTGGACACGGCGGCGGCCATGGCGGACGGCCTGGCCGGGGGTGGGGCGGGCCTGACGGCGTTTGTGGCGAGCGAGGAGGAACCCTTCTTCGAGGCGGCCCCGATGGACGCCGAGAAGGCCCGGGAGTTCCGCACGCGTGCACGTGCACGGACGCCCGTGGCCGTGCCGTTCGACCCCGCCGCCCGCCTGCGCGCCCTTGCAAAGAGCGCCGCCGGGCCGGGCGACGTCCGCTTCATCGTCGCGAGCGACCTGCAGGCCGCCGACTGGGGCGAGGGGGCGGTACGGCCGGAGGCGGCCGAGGCGCTGCGGGCGCTCCAGGCGCGCGGGCCGGTCTGGGTCTGGGACGTCGGCGCGGCCGGGCGCGCGGGCGTGCGCGTGGCGGAGATCCTCGACGACGGGCGGCCCGTCTACGCGCGAGCGGCGACCGTGCTGCGGGTGGTCATCGAGAACGAATCCGACGCGGACCGCCCGGCCGGTCCGGTGGAGGTGCGGGTCGACGGCCGCGTCCTTCCGTCCGTCCCGGGGCCGGCCGTCCCCGCCGGGCAGCGCCGCCAGGCCGCCGTCCAGGTCTACCTGGAGGAGCCGGGCTTCCACCGGATCGAGGCGGCCGTCGAGGGAGGCGACGACTTCCCCGCCGACGACCGCCGCACGTTCGCCTTCGAAGCGGTCGAGTCCCTGCCCGTGCTGGTCGTCGAGGGCGGGCTGGCCGCCCGGCCGGCGGATGCGGCCGGCTACTACCTGCGGGCGGCGCTGCAGCCGAGCGACGGCGCCGGGCCGGGGCTGCGGGTGACCGGCCGCCCGGCGCAGACGGGGCCTCCCGACGACCTGGACCGCTACGCGGCCGTCTTCCTGTGCGGCGTGCGTTCGCCGGACGGCTGGCTGGACGCCCTGCGGGGCTACGTGGGCGGCGGCGGGCGGCTGGTCGTCTTCCTGGACGATGAGGCCGGTGCCGACGCCTACGCGCAGGGCCTGCTCGGACCGGACGGCCTGCTGCCCTGCCGCCCGGGCGAACTCGTGCGCGCGCGGGCCGACGGCGTCCACCGGCTGGCCCATCTGGAGTTCGCGGATCCCCTCCTGCGCCCGTTTCCAGATTGGGGAATGCTCTTCCACATGGTGGAATTCCGGGCGTTCCGCCGCGTCGAGCCGTTGGGGGAGACGCGGGTCCTGGCACGGTTCGACGACGCGGCGGCGTCGCCCGCGCTGCTGGCCGGTCGGTTCGGCCGCGGCGAGGTGGTCCTGCTGCCCTTCACGGCGAACGACGCGTGGACGGACTGGCCGCGCTCGGAGGCCGGGCGGGTCACGTACGTGGCGCTGATGCACTGGCTGGCGGAGCAGGGGGCGGCCGGTGCGCGCCGGCGGGGATATGGGCTGGACCTGCCGGCGGGCGCGCGCCTGGAGTTCCCGCTCGACCCCGCGCGCTTCCGCACGCAGGCGACCCTGCGCGGGCCGGATGCCGCGGCCGGCGGAGCGGCCGCGTCCGACGGAGCGGCCGCGTCCGAGCGCCTGCAGGCGCGCTCACTGCCCGATCGAGGCGGGCTCTGGCTGGCCGGCGGGCCGCTGCGGCGTGCGGGCTTCCATGAACTGCGCCTGACGGCCCTGGACGGCGGCGAGACGAGCGTCCACTTCGCCGTCCACCTGCCCGATCGCGAGCGCCTGCCGGCGCGCATCGCCAGGGACGCGCTGGAGGACGCGGCCGGCGACGCCGGGCGGCTGCACGTGACGGGGTACGAGGCGGTCGGCATGCGGGCGTGGGCGGGCGCGGCGCGGCCGGTCTGGCCGTACCTGGCCGGCGTCGTCCTGGCCGTCCTGCTGGTCGAGAGCCTGCTGGCGTGGCGGTTCGGCAACCCACGGGCGGGGCGCCCGGAGCGGCCGGCCCGCCGGGGAGGGGCGCCATGACGGCGGCGACACGCGGCTCGGCCGTCGGGTTCTCCTCGCGCCTCGAATGGGACGCGTTTCCGAGGGGCGTCTGGGGGCTGGCAGCCGTGGCGCTGGCCGCGCTGGCCGTCTGGGCCGTCGTGGCGCTCTATCGCCGCGAGGGAGCGTCGCGGCGGGCGGGGCTGCGGTGGCCGTGCGCGGCGGCGCGGCTGGGCTGCATGGCCGCGCTGGCGGTCGTGATCATGCGTCCCTCCATCGTGCGCGAGGCCGAGCGGTTCGTGCCCGGCCGCGTGGTGGTGCTGGCGGACCGTTCGGCCAGCATGTCGGTGCGCGACGCCGCCCTGCCGGCGGACGAGGCGGCCGCCTGGGCCCGGGCGCTCGGACTGGCCGACCCGGCGGCTGTGGCGGACCTGACACGGCACGAGATCGTGCGGGCGGTGCTGGACCGTCGGGAGGGGGAGCTTCTGCGCGCGCTCGCGCGGCGCGGCGCGGTCGATCTGCGCACCTTCGCCGGCACGGCCCGGCGCGTCCTGCACCTGGCGCACGGCGACGACCGGGCGCCGGTCGCGGTGCCCGAGTGGTCGGCGGACGGCACGGCCACGGACCTGGCGGCCGCCCTGCTGGACGCCCTGGAGCCGGCCGGCGAGGGCGCCCTGGCGGGCGTCCTGGTCCTGTCCGACGGGCGCGATACGACGGCCTCGGACGTGGCCGATGCGCTCGTGCGCGGCCGTGTGCCCGTGCACTTCGTCGGCGTCGGGGCGGCCGCCGCCCCGCCGAATGTGGCCGTGCTGGGTCTCGACGCGTCCGATCACGCCATGTTGGGGCTGCCGATGCGGATGACGGCGTCGGTCGGCGCCGACGGCTACGCCGGGCGGTCGGTGTCGCTGGTGCTGTCGGTGGCGGGCGGGGACGGGGCGCCGGTCCGGGAGGTGCTGCGCCGCGAGGTGGTCCTGCCGGCCGACGGCGCCCGCGTGACGGTGGACCTGACGCACGTGCCGGAGGAGGGCGGGCGGCTGCGCTACCGGGCGCACGTCGAGCCGCTTCCCGGCGAGGCGCGCACAGAGGACAACGCGGTCCGGCGGGACGTGCTGGTGAGCGCGCGCACGATTGCCGTGCTCCTGGCGGCCGGCGGCCCGTCGACGGAGTTCCGGTTCCTCCGCTCCATGCTGCAGCGGGACCCGCTGTTCACCGTGAGGGCCTGGACGCCCGAGGCGGGCGGCCCACCCGACCCGTCCGCACTGGCGGACTGCGACGTGGTCGTGCTCTGCGACCCGCCGCCGGACCGGGCCGCCGGGGCGTGGTCGGCGGCGCTGGCCGAACGCGTGGATGCGGAGGGGCTGGGACTGGCGTTTGTGGCCGGCCCCCGGTGGACGCCCGAGGTACTCGGCGGCCGGGACGCCGAGGCGCTGGCGGACCTGCTGCCGGTGGTGGCCGATTCCGCGCGGCTTCGGCCGCTGGTCGGACGCGCCGAGCCCCACACGGTGCCGTGCCCGGTCGAACCGGACGAGGCCGGGGCCCGCCATCCCATCCTGGCGGTGTCGGACAACGCGTCCGCCTTCTGGGCCGCCGCGCCGCCCGTCTACTGGGTGCTGCCGGTGGCCCGGGCCAAGCCGGGCGCCACCGTGCTCCTGCGGGTGCGGGAGGCCGGCGCGTCGCAGTCGCAGCCGCTGGCGGCCGTGCAGCCGTACGGCCTGGGACGCGTCTTCTACTGCGGCACGCCCGAGACATGGCGATGGCGGCGGATGGGCATCGAGGAGTACGACCGGTTCTGGCTTCAGGCCGTCCGCTACTGCGCGGCGGCCCGCCTGGAGGGCGTCGGGCGAGGTGCCCGCATCCTGCTGGAGCGGAACGCCTACGCCGAGGGCGAGGCCGTGCACGTGCGGCTCCGACGCCCCCCCGGGGGGTCCGAGGAGGGTGTGGAGATCCGCGTGGAGTCCGAGGCCGCCGCCCCGACTGCGCCGGCCCTGCACATGCGGGAGGGCGGCGAGGGGCTCTGGGAGGCCGTCTTCCACCCGCCGGGTGCCGGACGTTACGAGCTGGTCTTCGTGGACGGGGACGGCGGGCGGACCTCGGAGGTGGTGACGGTCGGGCGGCCCGATGTGGAGTTCCAGGACCTGCGGGCGGACCGGGCCGCCATGCGGCGCATCGCGGCGGACTCCGGCGGGCAGTGCTTCGGGCCGGAGGAGCTGGACCGGATACCGGAGGCGATCCCGGACGCCGGGCGCGTGAGGATCGACTCGACGCCTCCCGACCCCCTGTGGGATGCCCCGGCCGTGCTGATCGCCCTGGTGGGCGCACTGGCCGTCGAGTGGCTCCTGCGCAAGCGGATGGGCCTGCTCTGAGGCGCGGCCCTCAGACGGTCTCCTCGGCCTCCTCCGGGTAGAGGAGGCTCTGCAGGGCGGTGTCGTACTTCTGAAGGATGCTCGCCATCCGCCTGCGGTCGCGCCGGTCGAGCGCCTGCTCGATGATCACGAGCCCCACGACGAAGGCCAGCGGGCAGTAGGGCGCGGCCTCCGGCCAGCGTCCCAGGGCGACCACGGCCACGGCGCCCGCGCACACGGCCAGGCCGACGGCGACGCCCATCAGCCACCCGCGGCCCTCGCCCGCCGCCATCCGAAGGTACGGCTTGAGGAGCCTCTGCTCCTGCGGCGTCAACTCCATGGCTTCCTCCTCTCGAACGGACGGGCCGTTCCGAATCCCCTGCGTGTCAGCCGATCAGGAACGTGCCGGATCGCGGGTCCTCCGCATAGCGCACGCGCAGCAGCGTCAGGCCGCGGGCGGCGGCGGTCGGGCCGGCGGCCCGCCGGCTCCGGCGGTCGATCGCCTGCCGGAAGGCGGCCGGCGTCATCCGGGAGCGGCCCACGGCCAGGAGTGTCCCCGCAATGATGCGCACCATATTGTAAAGGAACCCGTTCGCCTCGATCATCAGATGCAGCTCGTCGGCGTCTTCGATCAGTTCGCAGCGCGTGACACGGCGCACGTTGCTGCGGGCCTCGGTGTGCTCGCTGGCGAAGCTGCTGAAGTCGTGTTCACCCACCAGCAGCGCGGCGCACTCGGCCATGGCGTCCACGTCCAGGGCCCGCCAGACGCGCACCGCCCTCGCCTCGCGGAGCGGCCGCCGCACGGCGCTCCGCAGGATGCCGTAGCGGTAGAGCTTCGAGGTGGCGGAGAAACGCGCGTGGAAGCCCTCCGGGGCCTCGCGGCAGTCGAGCACGGACACGTCCTTCGGCAGCCAGTGGTTGACGGCCTTCAGGAACTGCTCGGGCGCCAGCTCCGAGGCCGTGTCCACGTGCGCAACCTGGCCCACGGCGTGCACGCCGGCGTCCGTGCGGCTGGCCCCGGCCACGCGCGACGCCGTGCCGGTCGCCTTGCCGATCGCCCGCTCCAGCACGCCCTGCACGGTGCGCCCCCCCGCCTGGAGCTGCCAGCCGCAGAAGCCCGCTCCGTCGTATTCCAGCGTCATCATGAGCCTGTGCATGCAGCAGACTCTAATCGGCCTCCGTCGGCGCGTCAAGCCGCGAGCCCGGCAGCGCCCGGGAGACAAGGGCGGCGGCCGCATACAGGCCGCCCGCCAGGAGCAGCACAGCGGGGTAGCCGGCCCCCATGGCCAGCAGGACGGCCAGCGGCGAGGCGGCCACGGAGGCGAAGCCGTTGATGCCCCACGCCCAGGGCACCAGGCCCGGCGCACCGCGCTCAACGAGCGCCAGGCCGTTCGGGAACAGCCAGCCCATCAGGAAGGCCGGCGGGGCGGCCAGCGCCAGGGCGACGGCGGCCCGGGCCGGCAGCGGCAGGCCGATGAAGGCCCCGAGGATCGAGTGCAGGCCGGCGGCGTACACGCCCGCCAGAACGGCCGTCCCCGCGGCGCACACCAGGATCGCGCGCCGCCGGCCGCCCTTGTACACGCCGCTCATCAGGCTCCCCAGGCCGCTGGCGCAGAGGAAGCCTGAGATGACGATCGCGGCGGCGTAGATCGGGTCCCCCAGGAAACGCGTGAGCTGCAGCATGAAGGCCATCTCGAGGGTGAGATAGGCCAGCCCCAGCAGCGAGAAGTAGGCGCAGACCGCCGCCCGGGCGCGCACGGGCCCCCTCCGCTTCAGAAACGCCAGCGGCAGCAGGATCAAGGCGGCCCCCGCAACGAGGGCCTGCGCCAGGGCCAGGACCAGCACGACGTAGCCCAGTTCCGAACGCCGCAGCCATTCGCCGCCGTGGGCCTCGATCAGCCGGGGCAGCGAACGCCACCGGAAGAAGTTGTGGAAGTAGGGGCTGTCGTCCGTCGGCGGGCGCACGTCATACGCCCAGTCCCGGAAAAAGGCCTCCCGGTCGGCCGACAGGATGCGGACGGCCGCGTGGTGGTACCAGGAGTGCTCCTGCCCGGGCGGGCCGTCCACGCGGTTGATCTGCTGCTCGGGCTGCAGCCCCTCGCACGGCGCCCATTCGACGTCCATCGTCAGTTCCGAAGCCGCCGACAGCAGCGTGCGGCACTGCGCGGGCGTGAGCGGGCGGGCGGAGGCCATGTTGATCGAGGCCAGGTAGTTGCGGGCCAGGACGAGGTGCCGGCCGGGGTCCTCTGCGCCTCGCGTCTCGAGCGCGGCCCGCAGGGCGGCGAAGACCTTGAGGCCGTCGCGGGGCGGCGCCTGCAGGCCGCGCGTGATGCCCAGGAGCCCGCCCTCGGAGAGCCGGGCCAGGCACGCGGCCAGACCCTCGCGCGTCAGCAGGTGATCCTCGTGCAGGGAGAGCAGCCCGCCCGAGGCGGCCGGCATGCCCTCCGCCGTCACGATCTGCACCAGGTCGAACGTCTCCTCCGTGCGGTCCACGAAGGTGCGCGGCTCGGCGACGACGACGCGGACGTCGGGGCCGAGCAGCACGCGCCCGCTCGCGGCGGCCAGCGGGGCCTGCATCAGCGCCGCCAGCGCGGGGTCGGGCTGCACGACGGTGATCGCGCGGGCGCCCATCCGGCGCGCCAGCCACACGTTGGTGCCGCCGGCCTCTCCCAGCAGCAGCACGCGCGGGCGGCCCAGCAGGCGGTAGGGAAGCGCCATCGGCGTATGGTCCAGGATGGCCGCCTCCTCCGGCGACGAGATGCGGAAGACGGTGGCCGCCGGTTCGCCGTCGGCCAGCACGGCCATCTGCCGGGGCGGCACCGTGGTGGCCGCCAGGCCGGCGAACAGCGTGTGGTGAAGCAGGGGGGAGTCGTAGACGTCCAGCCGGCTGCGCGGACTGCGCGCCGTGGCGAGGTGGCGCGCCCGCCCCTCCTGCTCCCAGCGCCGCAGCGTGGAGAGCATCTTGT
This sequence comes from Candidatus Brocadiaceae bacterium, assembly GCA_012728835.1. Classification (NCBI taxonomy): domain Bacteria; kingdom Pseudomonadati; phylum Planctomycetota; class Candidatus Brocadiia; order Candidatus Brocadiales; family Candidatus Brocadiaceae; species Candidatus Brocadiaceae bacterium. Next base: position 30,633 of record JAAYEJ010000045.1, read on the forward strand.
GCTCGTCGATCTGCAGCGGGCGCGGGTTCCGTACGGGCAGGAATCCGCCGATCAGGGCCGCGGCAACGGCCGCCGGCAGCGCAGGGCGCCGCAGGGCCCACACCACGGCGGCCATGGCTCCCAGTGCCGAGGAGGCGTAGATGAGGTGATGCTCCGGCAGCAGGAACATGAGCCCCAGCGCCAGCAGCACGCCCGCCCCGCTGCCCAGCAGGTTCGCCCCGTAGAGCGCGTGCGGGCGCCCGGCCCGGTGGCTCAGCGCCAGCCCGATGGCCGTCGCCCCGAACAGGAAGGGCACCAGGAGCAGCAGATGGTAGAGGAGCAGCCAGGCCGCCTGCCGGCCGCTGTAGAGCACGTAGCGGGCATCGAGCGGCAGGGCCTGGGCGGCACGGAGGCTCCAGACCGTCGAGAGTGCGAACAGCGCGGCGAGCACCGCACACGACGCATGGAAGCGCCGCCGCAGGGCGGCCCCGGCGAAGGCCAGCAGTGTGCCGCTCACGCCGAACCCGAGCAGGGCGGTGCTGACGACAAGGTAGGCGAAATGATGCCAGCGCGCGACCGACAGGCAGCGCATCAGGGCGAGTTCGAGCGACAGAATCCCCGCTGCGAGCAGGAAGACCGCCGCCATGGTGCAGACGCTGTCCCCTGCCGGCGGCGCCTGGCGGCTCATCGGCTCCTCACTGCGTGTCCATCGCGCGGCCCGTCAGCGGCACGAAGCGCACCGGCAGGACGCTGCGTGTGCTCAGCCGGCCCTCCTCGTCCTTGGAGATGAGGACGAGCTGCTGAGCGCCGTAGACGGGGCCGACGGGGATCGCCATCCGTCCGCCGGGCCTGAGCTGGGCCGTCAGGGGAGGCGGGACGTGCCCCGCGGCGGCCGTCACGATGATGGCGTCGAAGGGCGCCTCGTCCGGCCACCCGTAGTAGCCGTCGTCCCGGCGCGTCCGGATCGTCCCGTAACCGACTGCGGCGAGCTGTGCCGAGGCCCGCTCGTGGAGCGCCTCCAGGATCTCGATCGAGTAGACGTGCGGGGTCAGCTCGGCCAGGACGGCCGCCTGGTAACCGCTGCCGGTGCCGACCTCCAGCACGCGGTCGCCGGGCCGGATGGCCAGCAGTTCGGTCATCAGCGCCACGATGTAGGGCTGGGAGATGGTCTGCCCGTGGCCGATGGGCAGGGGGCTGTCGTCGTAGGCCGCGCGGCGCATGTTCTGCGGCACGAACAGGTGCCGCGGCGCGTTCCGCATCGCGCGCAGGACGTCGGGGTCTTTCACCCCGCGCGCCTCGATCTGGTCGCGGACCATGGCGGTGCGCTCGGCCGCCCGTTCCTCGATGCGCGGGCGGTCCCGGGTGGGAGGCGCTTCGCCGGGCACGCCCTCAGTGGCGGCGCCGGGCCGCCGGGCGGGCTCATCGGCGTTCGGGCAGCCCCACACGCCGGCCAGCAGCAGCCCAAGAGCGATCCACAGGAGGCCCCCTGTGCGTTCCATCCGCCCCTCCACACAAGGACTCGACGCCGCCCTCGATGCCAGGCTCTGTCTGAGAACCCATCTGGCTTCGGCCGGCTGCGAAGCCGGATCGCTTCGGCGTCGGCGCCAAACGTCCTCAGCGTGGACACAGCCACGCTTCCGGGCCTTTGCCGCCTGCCGCCTTGCCCTCCGGCTTCTCGCTCGGCCTCGGGCCGACGATGGATTCTCAGACAGAGCCTAACACGCCGTCCCCGGGCGGTCAACCCGGCGAGGGGGCGGGTGGAATGCGCGGCCCGCTACCTGCGCGCACGCGTCCCGCCGCTGGAGGGGCACGCTCCGTCGTGCCCGTCCGTGCGCGTCCGTGCATGCGTCCGTGCCGCAATCCCCGGCCGCGACGGCGCGCGGCCCTCCACACACGGACGGGCCACGGACGAAGGCACGTGCGTGGCACAGCCGCCCACGGCTGTGTCGGCGCCGGAGGCGCCGCGGGGCGGGGGCCCGTTTCCTGCGTCCGCCCGCGCTCCGGATCCCCCGATGTGGTATGATCCGCATCCTCCGGTACCGAACAGCCCGTCTGCCCCTGCGGAGTCCTCGCATGCGGTGGCTCAGTCGAATCGGCCTGATCGTGTGGCTGGGGTTCCTGGTGTGGGGCAGCCTGATGCCGACCGTTCCGGCGGGCCGCACCATCCGTGTCGTGCCGGGGGGCGCCTACACGGTCCACGCAGTCGCCTACGCCATCCTCTGCATGATGGCGGTGTTCGCGCTGGGGTCGACCGGCCCGCGCGGCCTGCTGCTGACGGCGCTGGGCGCGTGCCTGCTGGGGCTGGTCCTGGAATGGGTGCAGCCGCACACGGGACGGGCATTCGACTGGGGCGACGTGGCGGCCAATGCGGCGGGGGTCGCTGCGGGGCTGGTGGCCGTGTTCTGCCTGCGGCGGGTGCCGGGGTGCTGCCGGCGGGCCGAGCCGGGCGGCTGAGGGGCGGGACGTTCCGACGAGAATCTGCGGACAAGGGCTTGACAGCCGTATATAGGAGTGATATACTCCCAGAATACCGGAGCAGAAAGGTCCTGGTATGGCCGTCATCACGCGAGAGACCGATTACGCACTGCGCGCGCTCCTGGCTCTGGCCGGCGCCGACGAGTTCGTGGCCGTGACCGTGCTGGCACAGCAGCAGGGCGTCCCGGTGGTGTTCCTGCGCAAGATCATGCAGCGGCTCCATCGGGCGGGCGTCGTGGAGAGCCGGCAGGGGCCGTTCGGCGGCTACCGGCTGGCGGTGCCGGCCGACGCGGTGAGCCTGCTGGACGTGGTGGAGGCCGTGCAGGGCCCGCTGGTGATGAACGAGTGCTTCCATGCGCCGGACCTGTGCGATCGCGCGCCCGACTGCCCCGTGCGCAGGTGCCTGCAGGAGCTGCAGTCGTTGCTGCAGGAGCGGCTGTCTGCGCTGACCGTGGGCGGGGTGGCCGGCGGCGCGTGCGGCCGGGCTCCGTGCCCGAAGGCCGGGGCGTCTGCTCTGGCCGATGAACCGAAGGAACGCTAAGATGGCTCAGAGACAGATCGTCGAGATCGCCGAAGAGGAGTGCGCCTGCCTGGGGGCCTGTCCGCGGGGGGCCATCCGGATCATCACCCGGGAGGCGGCGGAGTTCGACGAGGAGGCGGCGGGACTGGGGGTCTCGTCCCCCGGCGACGCCGTGCACACGTGTCCGGGGGCGGCGCCGTTCTTCGAGGGGGCGGACCTGCTGATCGCGGCCGACTGCGTCCCATTCGCTCTGCCGGACTTCCACAGCCGGGTCCTGCGCGGGCGCCGTGAAGGGCAGGCGCCGCGTGGACGCGCCGTCGCAGAGTCTCGATCTGCGACGGCGCAGGGAGGGCAATGATGAAGATCGTGACATCCGAACAGGTAAGTCCTTTCCAGAATGCACACGGTGTGCTGGCCCGCCGTCTGCACGACACCGAGCACGTGCAGGTGGTCCAGATCGACCTGGAGCCCGGCCAGGGCCTGAAGTCGCACGTCACGCCCGTCGACGTGTTCTTCTACGTGGTCCGGGGCGACGCGACGGTGCAGATCGGGGAGGAGCGGGAGTGCGTGCCCGTGGGCAGCCTGGTGCACAGCCCGGCCGGCATCCCGCATCTTGTTGCCAACGAGGGCGAGACGCACCTGCGCTTTCTCGTCGTCAAGACGCCCAACCCGGGTGGCCGCAAATAGGCCGTCCCGTTCGGGCCGAGGAGGTCCTCACATGAACACCAACACCGGAAACCAGACGGTCGGCGACCTGGTGACGGAGCGGCCGGCGGTTCGGCCGGCCCTCGAACGCTACGGCATCGACTACTGCTGCGGAGGCGACCGGCCGCTTGCGGAGGCGGCGGCCGCGGCCGGCGTGGACCTGCGCGAACTGTGCGCCGCCATGGACGCGGCCGAAGCCGACGCGCCCGAGGGCGGCCGGGACTGGTCGCAGGCCACGCTCACCGAGCTGGTCGCCCACATCGAGGGGGCGCACCATGCCTTTCTGCGGGAGGCGTTTCCCCGCATCGAGGCGCTCTTCACGGCCGTGCTGGCCGCCCATCAGGCGCGACATGGCAAGGTGCTGCGCCCGCTCCGGGAAGTGTTCGGCTCGCTGCGGACAGAGATCGAGCAGCATCTGGAGAGGGAGGAGTCGCTGCTGTTCCCCTACGTGCGAAGGCTGGAGGAATACGTCCGGGGGGGCGGTCGGCAGCCGGCGGTCGGCAGCGAGCGGATTCGCAACCCCGTGCGCGTGATGCGGCTGGAGCACGACGACGCCGGCCAGGCGCTGTCCGAGATGCGCGGCCTGACCGACGGATACAGGCTGCCCGAGGACGCGTGCCGCAGCTTCCGGGCGCTTTACGACGCCCTGCAGGAGCTGGAGCGCGACCTGCACGAGCACATCCACCTGGAGAACAACATCCTGTTCCGCAAGGCGGTCGCTCTGGACATCGCCTGCTGGGGCGTCTGAGCGGCACGCACGCGGCAATCGCCGGGGAGGACGAAGATGGTCGTCGAGATCAAGCCGGGGCTCTACTGGGTTGGCGTTGTGGACTGGGGGCTCACGCACTTCCACGGTCACGAGCTGAGCACGCACCGCGGCTCGTCCTATAACGCGTATCTGATCAGGGACGAGAAGACGGTGCTGGTCGACACCGTCTGGGGCCCGTTCGCGGACCAGTTGCTCGAGAACATCCGCGAGGTCGTCGATCCGTCCGAGATCGACATCGTCGTCGCCAACCACTCGGAGGTCGACCATTCCGGCGGCCTTCCGGCCGTCATGCGCCATGCGCCGAAGGCGAAGGTCGTCGTCTCCAAGCGCGGCCTGGAGAGCGTCGAGGGGCACTTCCATCAGCCGTGGGACTTCCAGTCGGTGGGCACGGGGGACCGCATCTCCATCGGCGCCAACGAACTGGCCTTCGTCGAGGCGCCCATGCTGCACTGGCCCGACAGCATGTTCACCTACCTGACGGGGCACAACGTCCTGATGCCGAACGACGCCTTCGGCCAGCACTACGCGACGGCCTTCCGCTACAACGACGAAGTGGACCAGGAGGAGCTGTACGAAGAGGCGCTCAAGTACTACGTCAACATCCTGACGCCGTTCAGCAAGCTGGTCCGGCGCAAGATCGACGAGGTGCTGGCGCTGGGGCTGCCCGTGGACGTGATCGCGCCCAGCCACGGCGTCATCTGGCGCAAGGACCCGCTGCAGATCGTGCGGAAGTACCAGGAATGGGCGGCGCAGACGCCCGAACCGCGCGCCGTCATCCTGTACGACACGATGTGGAACGGCACGCGGCGCATGGCCGAGGCGATCTCCGAGGGCCTGGCCGAGGCCGGCGTCGACAGCAAGGCCGTCCATGTGGGGCTCACGGACCGCAACGACGTGCTGGTCGACGTCTTCCGTGCGCGCACCGTGGTGGTCGGCTCGCCGACCTTCAACAACGGCGTGCTGGCCAGCCTGGCGCCGATCCTGGAGGATCTGCGGGGCCTGAAGTTCCAGAACAAGATCGGCGCGGCCTTCGGCAGCTACGGCTGGAGCGGCGAGTCGATCGGGCTCATCGAGGAGCATCTGCGCCGGTGCGGGATCCCGCTCGTGCGGGAGGGACTTCGCTGCAAGTGGCAGCCGCGCGCTGAGGACCTGGAGGCGTGCCGCGCCTTTGGCAGGGAACTGGCCGACGCAACGAAGAAGGCCTGACGGGGGCACCGCCCCGGGGGCGACGCGAGTGACGCAGGCTCCAACTCTGAGGGGGAGGATGACCGGTATGGACATGTTCTGTTACCAGTGTGAACAGACGGCGAAGGGCACCGGCTGCATCGTTCACGGCGTCTGCGGGAAGGCGCCGGAGGTGGCCGCGCTTCAGGACCTGCTGATCCGCGCCGTCCAGGCCGTGGCGGCGTACGCCCACAGGGGGCGCCCGCTGGGCGTCGCCGATCCGGAGGTCGACGAGTTCGTGGCGGCGGCCCTGTTCGCCACGCTCACCAACGTGAACTTCGACCCCGAGCCGCTGGCCGCCATGATCCGGCGCGCCGGTGTGCTGCGCGACCGCACGCGGGAACGATACCGGGCGGCCTGCGACCGGGCCGGCCGGCCGGCCGAAGAGCCCCGGTGGGCGGCCGACTGGTCCCCGGCGAGCGACCTTGCCGGCCTGGTCCGCCAGGGACGCAACGTCGGCATCCGGGCCAGGATCGACAGGCTGGGCGAGACGGCGGCCGGCCTGCAGGAGCTGATCACCTACGGCCTGAAGGGCGTGGCCGCCTACCTGGACCACGCGCGCATCCTGGGCAAGACGGACGAAGCGGCCGACGCCCGGCTGGACGGACTGCTGGACTACCTGGGCGGCTGCCCCACCGACGTGAACGACCTGACGGCGAAGGCCCTCGAGACCGGCGAGCTGAACCTGCAGGCGATGGAGCTGCTCGACGCCGCCAACACCGGCGCCTACGGGCACCCCGAGCCGACGTCCGTGCGCGTGACGCCCGTCAGGGGCAAGGCCATCGTGGTCTCCGGGCACGACCTGCGCGACCTGGAGGCACTGCTCAGGCAGACCGAGGGCAAGGGCATCAACGTCTACACGCACGGTGAGATGCTGCCGGCCCACGGCTACCCCGGCCTGAAGAAGTACCGGCATCTGGTCGGCAACTACGGCGGGGCCTGGCAGGACCAGCGCAAGGAGTTCGACGCCTTCCCCGGCGCCATCCTGATGACCACGAACTGCATACAGAAGCCCACGGACGGCTACATGCACCGCATCTTCACCTGCGGCGTGGTCGGCTGGCCGGGGGTGACGCACGTCGCGGACCGGGACTTCACCCCGGTCATCGAGGCCGCCCTGGCGGAGGACGGGTTCGCCGAGGACGCGCCCGAGAAGTCCATCCTGGTCGGCTTCGCACGCCAGGCCGTGCTGAGCGTGGCCGACAAGGTCGTCGAGGCCGTCAGGAGCGGCGCCGTGCGCCGCTTCTTCCTGATCGGCGGCTGCGACGGCGCCCGGCCCGGACGCAACTACTACACCGAGCTGGCCCAGGCCGTGCCGGACGACTGCGTGATCCTGACGCTCGCGTGCGGCAAGTACCGGTTCAACAAGCTCGAGTTCGGCGACATCGGCGGCATCCCGCGCCTTCTGGACGTGGGGCAGTGCAACGACGCCTACTCGGCCATCCGGATCGCGGTAGCGCTGGCGAACGCCTTCGAGACGGACGTCAACAGCCTGCCGCTCTCGCTCGTCCTGTCGTGGTATGAGCAGAAGGCCGTGGCGATCCTGCTGACGCTCCTGCACCTGGGCCTGCGCGGCATGCGGCTGGGCCCCAGCCTGCCGGCCTTCGTCAGCCCGGCGGTGCTGGGGGTGCTGCAGGAGAAGTTCGACCTGAAGCCGATCACCACACCGCAGGAGGACCTGGCGGCCATGCTGGCGTAGCCGCCGGAAGTCATTCAGAACGGTTCTTCGACGGCGCCCTGGGCAGGACGGCAGACGAACAGGGCGCCGTCGGGGGCCGGCGGCCGCCGGGCGTAGAAGTCCCGGCGGAGTGCGCGCAGGATGTCGTCCGCTGCGCCCACGGGCGCCAGCGCGACGGCGAAGCCGCCCAGCCCGGCGCCGGTCAGGCGTGCCCCGAGCGCCCCGGCGTTGCGCATGATCCCCACGAGCTGGTCCAGCTCGGGACAGCTCACCTCCATGTCGGCGGCGCAACTGGCGTGCGACTGGTCCATCAGCCGGCCCAGGGCCGGCATGTCGCCCGTCTCCAGGCAGCGCTCGGCCCGCCGCGTGCGCGCCGCCTCGCTGAAGACGTGCCGGCAGCGGCTCAGCACCTTCAGGCCGTCGGCCGGCACCGACAGGATGCGTCCGTCGCTCATGCGCAGGAACGTCTGCGCGAACCGCGCGGGGTCCATCCCCAGGGCGTCGGCCGCGTCGGCCGGCGCGAGCCCTTCGCGCCCGTCCACCAGGGCGTGCAGTCGCCGGGGCAGTTCCTCCTCGGCGTCGGCGACCAGCGGGGCCAGGTCGCTGAGCCGCCGGGCGGGCGCCGCGCCCGACGCGCGGACGCCCAGGGCGCGGGCGAGCAGGTGTGCGCCCACGCGGCACTCGATCACGCGGCGGTTGTAGGCCAGGCGCTGTTCGGCGGTCTTGCGCGCCTGCACCGTGCTGTGCGCCGCGATGATGCAGTGGCCCGGCGGGAACGGCAGGTGGGCGGCCCGCAGCGGATGGAACTCGACCTTCAGCACGTACCCCCGGCGGGCCAGCAGGCAGGCCGCCTGGTCCATGCCGCCGCCCTGGGTGCCGACGTAGTGCTCGGCCTCGGCCATGCGTTCGGCCATGGCGTGAGGCTCGAGGGGCAGGCGGTTGACTGCGGCGAAGGCCAGTCCTACGGCGACAACCAGCGCCGTGGAGGACGACAGGCCCGAGGCGGGCGGCAGGTCGCTGTGGACCAGGCAGTCCATGCCGTGGAGTGTGCCGGCGGGGCGGCCCTGCTCGATTGCCAGACGGGTCAGCGACTCGACGGCGGCCTTGGCGTAGTTCCCCCAGTCGCCGATCTCAGAAGGCGGGATGGTCTCGGCGACGTCGAAGGATCGGTCGCCGAAGGCCGCCTCGGCGGCGTTGTGCAGCCGGACCGCCGTGTCGCCGCGGGGGGCCGCGGCCAGCCGGACGGCCTGGGGGACCGCCAGGGGCAGGACGGGGTACCCGTTGTAGTCGACGTGTTCGCCGATCAGGTTCACGCGCCCGGGCGCGCATACACGCCATGCGGGCGCCCGGCCGAACTCGCGCTCGAACCCCCGCCGCACGTCCGTCCATCGGTCTGCTCCGTCCATCGGCTGCTCCTGGGGAACGGGATGCGGCAATTGTAGGGCGTTGCCCGTGCGGTTGCCACCGCCGGCGGAGCGGCGTGACCGAGGATTCCGCCCTCCCGCAAGCCCTTGCGTGCACGGAGGTTGCGCCGGATGCCTGGCGGGCTGCTCCCGGGCGGGGTACACTCATCTCACACCAGAACATGGGAGGACGGCATGGAACGCCCTGCCAACGGAGAGTCCCACTACGCCACGCTGGCCGTCAGCCCGGACGCCACGGGCCAGGAGATCAAGCGGGCCTACCGCCGCAAGGTGCGGGAGCTGCACCCGGACGTGAAGACGCGCCCGTGCAATGTGGAGCAGTTCCAGGCCGTGCGGCGCGCCTACGAGGTCCTCGCCGACCCCGACGAGCGGGCCTTCTACGACCTGCTGATGGGGTTCGGCCCGCGGACCGCGCGCCCGCGCGTCTACCGCCGGAGCTTCGAGCACCTGTTCGACAGCCTCTTCAGCGGTCTGCACACGGCCGTCAACAACACCGCCGAGCAGTGGATGCAGATGGATCCGCCGCGCCGGGAGGCCGGCTGAGACGTCGGGGCCTTACGGCCCGCCGACGTTCTGGATCATGTAGACGCGGAGCGCCTCGGCCGGGAACGTGCCGTCACCCGCCGATACGCGACGGCTCGCGAGGACGTCGAAGACGTCCGCGTCCTCGGCCACGGGGCAGGAGAACGGCTCGAAACACCAGAGCACCCGCACGTCCGGGTCGACGCCCGTCCAGATGACTCCCCGGTCCTCCGGCAGCATGCGGGACCGTTCCATGTGCTCGCGCAGCGCCTGACACGCCTGGTTGATGGGCGCCACGCCGGTATGCCACCAGTCGGCGCGGCGGCTGCCCCGGCGGCTGCGCGGCTCGCAGGGCAGCGCGTAGCCCAGCCGATGCGCACAGGCGCGGAAGTAGACCTCCACGGGGTCGACACTGCGCCCGGAGGCCGCATCGGGCGGGTACTCCAGGATGCTGTCGCGGAACATGTACTCCCGCCCCTTCAGCGTTTCGTACGGGACACTCCGCAGGCAGCCGGGCACGGCCCCGGGCGCCGTCTGCAGGCAGCCGAAGCCCATGCGGGCAATGTCCGCGATCAGCGCCGTGCGGGCTCCAAACAGGCTGCGCACCCGCCCCTGCGCGCCGGCGCCCGAAGCGGCCTGGCCCACCCGGCGGTCGAACTGACCGGCATACCCGGCAAGGGCACCGTCGCCGAACAGGGCGTCGATGCCCAGTCCTGCTCGCACCCGTCGCAGGTGCTCACGCAGAAGGCCGCCGTCCTGGCCGCGCAGCGCAAGGGAGACCAGTTCCCGACCATCTGCGCCCGGGCTGAGCGGGCGCGGCGGCTGCGGTGCGTCCGTGTCCGTCTCCATGCAGGCCGCCACCAGCCAGGGCTCGCTGCAGTCCAGCAGGGACGCGGCCACCTGCGCACCCCTCTGGTGCGCATGGTCGACGATGCGGCGGATCTGCCGGCAGGCCTCCCGGCCGGCACGTTCGTCGGGCCGGGCCGGAGCGAAGTGGCGGCACAGCCCGACCACGTAGATGCGTGTGCAGCCGGCCCGGGCCAGCCGGTCGATGCCGCTCTGCAGCGTCTGCAGGGTGAACCCGTCGGCGGGGTTGAGGCTTCCGCCGGGCATGAGGGGCTCCGGCGCCACGCCGAGCCGGACCGCCGCCTGCCGCTGGAGATCCTCACGGACGGCGCAGTACTGATCCGAACGCTCGGCGGGCGACGTCGTCGGGAGGTCGGCCGCCAGCACCTGCTGGGCGGGGAACTCCAGGGCGCCCCCCAGGTCGCCGCAGAGCTGGTGCCAGTGCACGATGTGGTTCCGGCCGGCGTCCTTCTGGAAGAGCGAGAGGCAGTGGAACGGGGACTCGAAGCAGGTCACGAGCAGGCTCTGGTCATCGAACTGGAACGTGAATCCCTGCAGCACGGAGAAGTACGGGAGGAACTGCCGGACGCGTCCGCCGCCGTGCCAGGCGGTCGTGTACCGATCGGACAGGGCGGTGAAGTGCCTCTGCGGTTCGTCGCCGGGGCCGGCCATCCAGAAGGACGTGCCCGTGGCGCGGGCGCCCAGCTCCCACGATGCGCGGTCGTGGATGCGGCAGGCATGGTGCTTGCGCGAGGTGTACTTGTAGGAGTAGGAGAAGCCGCAGAACGCGATCCCGCCGATGGTCCGCTGCACCGCTCTGAGGACGACCCGCAGGGCACCTCCCCGGTCGCGCGACGCCTCCTGGTCCCAGGGGCCGACGTTCCAGACCTCCTCCCCGTCCGCGCCGGTCCACTCCGTGCGCCCGTGCCGGTGCACGAAGGGGATCAGGTCCAGCGTCAGCGACTCGTCGCGGCCCGGCCGGATCTCGCGCAGTTGCAGGCGGCTGACCTCGAACCCGTCGGCCGTGCGGATCAGCGGCAGCACGGGGAGTTCGGCCGACCGCAGCTTGCGGCGGCGCCACCTCACCTGGCCCAGGCCCGCGTAGTCCCCGTCCTTCTTCAGAATGTCCACCGTGATGCCGTTGCGGAATCGGACGCGGCAGCCCTTTTCGAACTCGAGGAGTTCCATGTCGAGCCTTGGCGCTGAAGCGAAGTGGGGCCGATCCCTTATAGGGCGCACGGTGGGGCTTTGCAAGCGACTGCGCGGCGGGCCCTCAATGGGCAGCGCCGGGCGCCTGGCACGGACGCCTCAGCGGGGCCGTGGCGGGCGGCTGCCGGGAATCTCAGCGCAGGGCGCGCGCGCGCTGAAACGCCGCCTGCGCCTCGCTGCCGCCCAGTCCGCTCTGGAGTGCGCGCACGTAGCTGTCGTACGCGGCCCGGCGGCGGCCGGCCTGCTCGTAGCAGACGGCCATCATGTACTGCAATAGGGCGACGTTCGGATTTGCCGACGCCACCTTCTCCAGGGCCGGCAGGGCCTCGGCGTAGCGGCCCAGATGATAGCGGGCCGCCCCGAGGCCGAACCAGGCGACCGCGCCGGACGGGAAGCCGCGCGCGGCGACGGCGAACTGCCGTTCGGCCTCCGCGTACCGTTCCATGGCGAAGTGCACCAGCCCGAGGCCGGTGTTCGCCGGCACGTACCGGGGGTCGACGCGCCGGGCGCCTTCGTAGGCCTTCCGGGCGGCCTCGGCGCGTCCGAGCTTGAGCAGGGCGTCGCCTCTGAGCACGTGGAACGGCGCCTGGTCCGTCCGCATGGCCAGGGCCTCTTCGGCTGCGGCCAGTGCTTCGGCCGCCCGTCCTTCCTTCAGCAGCTTGCGGCCCCGGTCGTGCGGCTCGAAGGCCTCATTGACCTGCTGGAGCCGCCGCAGCCTCCGGCGCCAGCGGGCGGCGTAGATGCCGTCGCCCTGCACGTAACGCCCGTCGAGCTTCTTCTCCTCGATCACCCCCTGGGTTTCCCGCAGGCGGTCCGGCGCCTCCGGGTGGGTGGCCAGGTAGCGGTCCAGGACGGACTTGCGGTCGCTGCCCAGCGAGGCCAGGAGCCGCTGCATGGACAGCGCCTCCCGGGGGTCCCAGCCGGCCAGCGCCATGTAGTAGGTGCCGACGCGGTCGGCCTGCCGCTCCTGCTCGCGGCTGTAGGAGAGCCCCAGGACGCCGACGCCGATCTGCCCGGCGCCGACGGCCAGGCGGCCGGCGAGCGAATCCCCCGCCGCCACGTCGGCCACGCCCACCACCACCTGGGTCAGCATCCCCTGGGTCAGTCTCTGGGCCGAGTGGCCGGCGGCCACGTGGGCCAGTTCGTGCCCCATCACGGCGGCGAACTGCGCCTCGTTCTCGAGCTTCGCCAGGAACCCGCGCGTCGCGTAGACATGCCCGGGCAGGGCGAACGCGTTCACGGCCGACGTGTTCAGAATCGTGAAGTCCACCGGCATATCCGCGCGGTGGGAGGTGGCGTGCAGCCGCAGAACGATCGTGCCCAGGTAGACGTTCAGGTCCGGATCGTGATACTCGCCGTCGTACATGAACATCACGTCCGGATGCGCCCGGTGGCCGAGGGCCAGCTCGTTGTCCGGCGAGACAAACATCAGCTCGCCGCGGCCCGTCACGGGGTTCGTGCGGCAGCCGGCCGCCCCCGCCAGCAGCATCAGCGCGGTCAGGCACAATGCGCAGCGTCGGTTCATCGCCCCACCTCGATGACGTAGTCGGGCTTGCCGGAGTCCGGATCGACGTAGGTGAGGTGCCGTTCCAGGGTCTCCAGTCGGGGGGAGCGGATCGGCTCGCGCTCGACGATGCGGCGGCTGATGTGGCAGCCCGATCCGCCCAGGGCGGCCAATACGACTGCGGCGAGCCAGACACCACGCATCGTTTGTTCCTTTCCGAATTGTCCCCGGTTTCGAGGATACTCCATTGTCTCCCGGAGGACAAGCCGTGCGGGGGCGCAGGGCAAGGACGCTCGGCGCTACCCGCAGTGGCCGGCGCGGCCGTCTCCGCGGGGGTCCGCCTCTTTGACAGGGCGGCGGCGGGCGCGTATGATGCCGGGCGCAGGACGTGGCCGCGCCGCATGGAGCCCCGCGTCTTAACTTCCCACACACTCAAGGCTTATGGTGTGCAATGCCCCCGTCTTCCGCCCGCATCACCGCCGGACTGACCGAGTCGCAGAAGGAGGCCGTCTGCTTCGGCGAGGGGCCGCTGCTGGTCGTGGCCGGCGCCGGAAGCGGCAAGACGCGCGTGATCACACACCGCATCGCCCATCTGCTCGGCGGGGGCGTGGCCCCCGAGAACGTCGTGGCCGTCACCTTCACGAACAAGGCCGCCGACGAGATGCGCCGCCGCGTGGAGGCCCTGGTCGGGCGCAGCGTGCAGGTGAGCACGTTCCACAGCTTCTGCGCGCTGCTGTTGCGGCGTCATGCAACGCGCCTGGGCCGCGCGGAGGGGTTCACGATCTATGACCGCGCCGACTCGATGCGCGTGGTGCGGCGTGTGATCAAGGACCTGGAGCTGGACCCGGCCACGTTCAGCCCCACGGCCGTGCTGAACTACATCTCGCTGCACAAGGACCGCGTCGAAGGCCCCGAACAGTGCGCGCAGAGCGCCCTCGGCTACCAGGACGAGGGCTTCGTGCGCGCCTACCGCGCCTACGAGGCCCGGCTGGTCGAGAGCAACGCGATGGACTTCGACGACCTGCTGCTGAAGGTCCTGGACCTGTTCCGCACCTGCCCGGACGTCCTGGCCCGCTACCAGGACCGCTACGTGCACGTGCTCGTGGACGAGTACCAGGACACGAACCTGCCGCAGCACCTGATCGCGCGTGCGCTCCAGGGCAAGCACCACAACATCACCGCCGTCGGCGACCCCGATCAGATGATCTACACCTGGCGCGGCGCGCGCCTGGAGAACCTGATGGAGTTCGAGGAGGACTTCCCCGGCGCGCAGGTGGTCACACTGGAGCGGAACTACCGCTCCTCGGGCTGCATCCTGAAGGCATCCTCCGCCTGCATCGAGTTCAACATCTACCGCCGCCCGAAGCAGCTCTGGACCGAACGTGAGGACGGCGCCCGCGTCCTCCTGGGGGAGTTCGCCGATTCCTACGCCGAGGGCCGGTGGGTGGCCCGGCAGGTCAGCGACCTGATCGAGGGCGGCACTGCCCCGGGCGACATCGCCGTCTTCTACCGGACCAAGCAGCAGTCGCTGCCGGTCGAGGATGCGTTCGCCGGCCTGTCGCTCCCCCACCAGGTGGTGGACAGCGTGGGCTTTTTCGACCGCCGGCCGGTCAAGGACATCACCGCCTACCTGCGGCTGATCGTCAACCCCCGCGACGACGAGGCGTGCCTGCGCGTCATCAACACCCCCGCGCGCGGCATCGGCGCGCGCAGCGTCGAGCGGCTGATGGCGGCGGCGGCGCCCCGCGGCGTGAGCCTGATGGAGGCCGTGCGCGACGTGGGCGACTGCCCGGGCCTGAGCGCGCGAGCGCGCCAGGCCGTGGGGGGCTTCCGGGAACTGCACCGCGATCTGTCGGCGCTGGACGAGACGTCGATGGCCACGCTGATCGGCCGGCTCGTGGCGCGCATCGAGTACCTGGAGCGCCAGTCGGCCGAGGAACGCGCCGATACCGAGGAGACCGTCGACCAGTTGATCGGCTATGCGAAGCAGTATGACGAACGCGCGCCGGAGGGCGGGCTGATGGGCTTCCTGGAGCAGGCCGCGCTCGTGAGCGACGTGGACGGCTGGAACGCCCAGGCCGGCGCCGTGCCCTTCATGACGCTGCATTCGGCCAAGGGCCTGGAGTTCGACGCGGTGTTCATCGTGGGCGTCGAGGAGGACGTGCTGCCGCACCGCCGGGCGCTGGACGACGACCAGCACGGCACCGAGGAAGCGGCCGTGGAGGAGGAGCGGCGGCTGTTCTACGTGGGCATGACGCGCGCGCGCCACCGGCTGTTCCTCACCCATGCGCGCACCCGCACGCTGCGCGGACGCACGGAGGCGGCCGAGCCCTCGCGCTTCCTGGGCGAACTGCCCGGCGACTGCGTGGAACTCGTCGAGGCGACGCCGCCCACGCCGGCCCCGGCCGCCGCCTTCGCCCGGGAGATGGACTACGTTCTGAAGGACAAGAAGATTGCGCTCCGCATCCTGGACGGCGACGGCACCCGCCTGGCGCGCGGCGCGCGCGTGAGCCATCCGCGCTTCGGGGAGGGCATGATCCTGTCCACCGAGTCCATGGGCGCCCGGCACGTGGTGCGCGTGAACTTCTTCAACCACGGCACGATGTCGCTCGTGCTCGGGCCGGACGAGGTTGGCGTCGGGTAGGTCGTCAACTCAGGCGGGGATAGACACGCAGAACCGTCGCCGACAGCGCCAGCGCGGCGGCCACGGCCGCGGCTGCGGCCACTGCGACCGCGCGGCCCAGGCGCCCCATGGGCACCCTCCGGGGGGCCGGGGTCTCGTGCCGCTCCAGGGCGTCCACCTGTGCGAACGCCCGCTCGATCGCCCCGGCGTCGGACGCGCGGACGTACAGGCCCCCCGTCCGGCGCGCCACCGCCTCCAGCTCCGCTTCGTCGAGCGCGTAGGGCTTCATCTCCATGCGCACGCGCCCCGACGGCATGCGCGCCGGGATCGGCACGGGGCCGTCGGACCCGACCCCGAGCGCGTAGATGCGCACCCCGCGGGCGGCGGCAGCCAGCGCGGCGTCGCCGGGCGTCACCTCGCCGGCCGTGTTGCACCCGTCGGTCAGCAGCACGAGCGCTCCCCCGCGCGGCATGCGGGCCGCCGCCAGCGCGATCGCCTCGCCCAGCGCCGTGCGCTTGCCCAGCACCTCCGGCCGCAGGTGGCCGAGCAGAGCCCGGGCGATCTCGCGGTCGAACGTCAGCGGGCACTGCGTGACGGCCCGGTTCCCGAAGGCGATCAGGCCGACGCGATCGCCGCTGCGCCGGGCCAGGAAGGCGTCGGCATGCCGGCGCAACACCTCCATGCGGTCGGCCGGCCGGCCGTCGAGCTGCAGGTCCAGGCCACGCATGCTCTCGGAGACATCGAGCGCCAGCACGATGTCGCGCGCCATGCGGCGGTCCTCCGCGCCGGCCGTCCGCCGGCAGGGGCCCGCTGCGGCCACAACCGACAGCACGGCAGCCGCGCCGCAGAGCAGAGCGGGCAGCCCGAGCAGCCGCACGCGCACGCCGCCCGGTCGCGGCACGGGCGGCAGAGGCGGCCGGTCGCCCGTGCGCCTGCGGGCGAGCAACGCCGCGACGGGCAGCAGCAGGAGCAGCAGCCGGGGCGTCTCAAACTGCATCACAGCCCCCCCCGTAGTCCAGTCCGTCGTGCCGCTGCGTCAGCACGGCGGCAACAAACGCCAGGTCGGCGCGCCGCCGGTCCTCAGGGACGTCGGCTGCCGCGTATTCGGCCGCCTCGACGCGTTGCCAGAAGGCCTCCCACCCCTCCGCCGGGCGGCCGGCCGGCGCGGGGCGTGCGGCCATCTGCCGGGGCGTGCACGCCGTCGTCCCCAGAGCCGTGCGGACGCTGCGCGCCAGGTGTGCGTAGAACTCGCCGGGGGGCAGTGCGAGGGATCGTTCGTCGGGCGGACCCGGTGCCGAGGGCGGCGGCCCGCCGGCCCGGCGGCCCAGGCGGCCGCGCCGGATCAGCCAGTAGAACCCGACGGCGCCGAATCCGGCGGCGATCAGGCCGGCGGGAAGCTGCCGGGAGGGCGCCTCCGGGGATGCGGCGCGGTCCAGAGGGCCGTAGACGTCCCGGATCTCGTCCGCTGCCTCCGCAACGGCCGCCAGTGCCAGGAGCCCTGCGCACAGAACGGCTGCCGGAACCGCCAGTCGCCCGAGGGCCGTCATACCGCACGCTCCCATTGCCGTTGCCGGCAGTCTACTGCGTGCGGCGGCGGGCTGCAACCGGGCGGGCCAGGCGTGCGGTCCGTTGCATTCGGTGCGAACGCCTGCTATAAAGGCCGTACGTCCGCTCGGGAGCCGCCATGAACTGGAAGAGCCATCTGGTCACGTTCGTGCTGATCTTCGTGGTCGTCGTGCTGTTCGCCCAGACGTGCCGTCCGCGCACGGGGCCCGGCGCCGGCGCGCCGCCGGACGCGCGCTACGTCACGCTCACGCTCGAGGGCCGGCCGCCCGGCCTCAGCGAGCTGTCGTATGAAGTGCGGGCCGAACTGGCTGACACGCCGGAGGCGCGGTGGCGGGGTCTGGCGGGCCGCCAGGGGCTGGCGCCCGGGCATGGGATGCTCTACGTCTACCCGGAACTCCAGAGGCCCCGGTTCAGTGAAGAGGCCACCGGGTTCCCGCTCTCCATCGCCTTTCTGCACGAGGACGGGACGATCGGCGAGATCCACGACACGGCCGCCCACGATCCGGCCGTTGTCCAGCCCGCCGAGCCCGTGCGCCACGTGCTGGAGGTGCGGGCGGGGTGGTTCGCGGACCGCGGCGTCGGCCCCGGCGCGCGCTTCCGGATGCCCGACCTGCAGGCCCCGCCCGCCGCCGAGCCGCCGGCGCCGCCGGAGGGACCGGGCGAACCGACGGCGCCCGAGTAGCCGACCGAGGGCTCCCCGCCCGCCGCGCCCGCTTCGGGGACCACACCGCGCACGGCGTCAAGGCGTTGACTTGGGGGCGGCGTCGGCTTAGTCTGGGGGCAGGATGTTCCACTGGAGGAAGGGGGGCTTGCCGCAATGAAACGCGTTCTGATGGTCGTCGTCCTGATTGCCGTCTGCGGCGCCCTGGCCTGGCGCTTCGCCCCGGGCTGCCGTCAACAGGCCGCTGACCTGTACGGCCGCCACGCGGGCTGGACCGAGGAGGCGCGCCGTGCGGACCCCGTCGGGTTCATCGAGCACGCCGAGCGCAATCTCCATGGGCACCTGGCGGCCATGCAGCGCACCACGCGCGACCTGGCTGCCGCCCGCGAGCGTCTCAAAGTGGCCGCCGACCATGCGCGCGCGTCGTCCGAGGCGGCCGGCGAACTGGCCGAGTCGTTCCGGGCCGCCTACCGGAAGGCCGAGGCCGAGGGCGGCTATCCCGCGCGGCTGGAGGGGCGCGACTACAGCCGTGCGGAGCTGATCGAGCAGGTGCGCCTGATCCTGCAGCAGCGGACCGACAGCGGCGAGGCCGTCGTCCAACTGGATCGCACCGCCGAGGAGGCGGCCCGGCGCGAACTGGAACTCGTGGGCCAGATCGCGCGCATCAAGGCGACCCTCGACATGCTGCCCGCCCAGCGCGAGATCGCGCGCGCCCGCGAACTGACCGGCCAGACCGAGAAGACGTGGGGCGAGGTGAACGCGCTGATGGACCGGAACGAGGAGCTGCTGACGAGTTCGCCCGTGCGGACGGTGGACGAACTCCTGGCCCACCGGGCCGAGGCCGCGCAACCGGCGGCCGGGGAGGCGGACGCGGACGTGATGGCGTTCCTGGAGGCGGAGCAATGAGCGCGTTCCGCTGGGGCATGGTGGCGGTGGGCGCCTTCCTGGCCCTGTACGCCGCCGCAACGCTGCTGCGGGCGCGGGGCGAGGCCCACCAGCGTCGCACGACGATGGGCTGCGGCTTCGTGCTGCTGGCCGGGCTGGTGTGGGGCTACGCGCTGGGCGGATTCCTGGATGACCCGTGGGGTGCCAGGCGGCTCGGCATGGCGTTCGCCCTGGTCCTGCCGGCGCTGGCGGCGCTGGCCAACCCCGGGCGGCGCGGCATCGTCATGGCGATGGCCATGCTCGTGGTCGCCGTTGCGCTGGGGGCCGACCAGGTGGCGCCCCTGCTGCGGCGGGTGCACAGGACGCCGTCGGGGCGGGTGGCCGGGAAGGTCTCCGGCACGCTGGAAGAGGCGCGCGCACGGATCGAGAGCACTCGTGCGGTCCTGGCCGACCTGGAGGCCGAACGGGCCGATCTGCGCCGCGCGGTGCAGGCGACCGGACACCGCGACTTCGAGTCCCTCGCGGCGGACCCGCAGGCGTATACGCTGCTGACGGAACTGGCCGAGGTGGACCGGCTGCTGGAGTCGGCCCGGACGCGGCTGGAGCGGCTGAGCGTTGACGTGCCCCGGCTGGAGTCAGCCCTGAGGCGCCTGGAGCGGTTCGAGCGCGCGGAGGCCGCGACCGGCGAAGAGGTCGCCCGGGCCGAGATCGAGCAGATCGTGGCGCGGCTCCAGGCGGAGGCCGTGGAGACCGGCCCGGTGACGGTCGAGGAGCACATGCAGCGCCAGGCGCTTCGCGCGATGTTCGAGGCCGAATTCGAGCCGAGGTGACAGGCGGCAGGCCCCAGGTGATGGGGGATGCACAGGCGGCGCTCACAGCCGTGGGATCTCCACCTCCGCTCCCGCCTTCTCGTCGGAGAGATAGGCCGCGTAGATCGTCGCCACGGTGTCGATGCCCAGGTCGAGGTCGCATTGCGGGCGGGCGCCGGTCGCGGCGCAGGTCATGAAGTCCTGCAGCTCGGCCTGGTAGCCCATCGTGAAGTTCTCGTCCGGCGCGGCCTGCACCCAGCCCTCCTGCGTGCTGATCTTCTCCATCAGGTAGACGTCGGCCATCTGCTCGGCCTTCGGGTTGTAGGTGTCCATCAGGCCGGCAGGGCTCAGGAGGCAGCGGGTGCGGTGGTTGTTGGCGAAGACCTCCACGTAGTCGTACACGCCGCCCAGGCAGAGTTCGCTCGTGACCACGTCGCCCACGGTGCCGTCGCTGAACGTCACGTGCATGAAGCCGTAGTCCTCGATGTCGTGGTAGTCCGTGCGGATGTGGCCGGCGTCGCGGTATTTGGGCAGGCGCGTGATCTGGTGCGTGCGGGCGCAGACGCGTGTGGGCCGGATCGGACGTCCGTCGCGCGCCATGCCCTCGATGCGCTTCAGGTAGAGCAGGCCGCCGAGCGGATGGCAGCCCTTTCCGATGAGGGAGCCGCCGCCGGCGAAGCGCCAGATGCCGTAGACGGGCGAGGCGGAGCCGTTGTGGGATTCCTCGCCGATCATGCGCAGGATCTGCGCGGCGCTCTTCTCGACGATCTCACGCTCCTTCTGGATGCTGGGCGCGTAGATGTAGTTCTCCGCGTAGCCGAAGAAGACGCCCGCCTTGCGCACGGCGTCGGCGATGCGCCGCAGACGCCCGACGACGGCGTCGAGCATGGGCGCCTTCGGGGCGAGGTCGCCGCGGTAGTCCTCGCCGGCATCGGGTGGGCCGAAGAAGCCGGTCAGGGGCTTCTCGCAGATGATGCCCTTGCCAGCCTCGACGGCGGCCAGGATGCCTTCCTCATGGGCGTACGGCGGCGAGCAGAGGTCGACGACATCGACGTGGTCGAGCATGGAGTGCAAATCGTCAAAGACGGGGATGCCGTGCGTCTCGCCGAAGGCGCGGCGGCTTTCCTCCCGCAGGGACGTGACGCCCGTGACTTCCACGCGCACGCCATGCACGCGCCGAAGACACTCCAGGTGAAAGCGGCCCGCAAACCCGACCCCGACGATCCCCACGCGCAACGTCTTCATCATTGTCTCCCGTGTATGTGTACGTGGAACCGTCCCCGCACTTGATCTCATCGTCCATTCGCCGATCGCGAGGATGACGGCGATATCCTCGGCACCCACAGACTATGCCCTGCGAGTGGCAGTCCCGGATCATTCACCACTGAAACACTGCGTACAAGGAAGAGGGCCTCCTGAGCGGCTGCAATGGGCTCGAAACCTCAATCTCGCGTCCCCAGCCGAGGAGGCCTTCGCGTGACAGGCTGTTCGCGGCAGCTGACCTTCAGTTTCTATCAGGATAAGCGCCTGGTCGCCGATTTCAAGGGCGGCCAGATCTCTTCCGACGCCGGCCTCCTGTCCCCGCGCGCCCTCGATGAGAAGCTGGGTTGGACAGCCCAGGCCGCCGGCGTGATAGATGAACGCGAAGGCAGATCGGCCACGGGGCTCCGCCTCTGCCTTCTGCTCAACTTCGGAGCTTCGAAGGTTCAGGTGAAGCGTGCCGTCAACCGCCGATGAACGCCGATAAACGCAGATAGAGTGGACACGTTGTCCGAGCACGCGCTTGAGCGCCACCGCAGACTGATCCTGCACGCCGCGACGCACCCGCCCTGGATCAGGGAGGCGCGCTACCCGGCTTGCGAACAGGGCGAGCAAACGGGTCGCGAGCCCGAAGGCCGAGTCCCGAAGGGATGCAGCGGCCCGCCGGCGTGACCGGAAGACCGAGCACGGTTGCCGGCGCGGAAAGCGCCCGAACGGCTTTGACAATCGCTCCGAACCGCGGTAGGTTGACAGGCTGGCCCGGACTTTCCAGTCCCAGTCTCTCCCGTACCCGCAGGAGGCCGCACGATGGCCAAGAAGACGGTGAAGGTCGGCGTGATCGGAACGGGCGGAATCGCCACCGTCCAGGCGAAGAGCCTGTCCAAGCTCGAAGGCGTCGAGATCGTCGCCGGCTGCGACATCGATCCCGAGCACTTGAAGACGTTCTGCGACACCTACGGGGTCGAGAAGCGGTTCGAGGACTACAACGACCTGGTCAGACTGCCCGAGTTGGACGCCGTGACCGTCTGCACGCCCAACTACGTGCACAAGGACCCGACGATCGCCGCCCTGAAGGCCGGCAAGCACACCATGGTCGAGAAGCCGATGGCCATGAACGCCGCCGAGGCGCAGGCGATGATCGACGCGGAGACCGGGAGCGGCAAGACGCTGACGATGGGCTTCCAGTTCCGGCTGCGGCCGGACGCTCAGGCGCTGAAACGCTTCGCCAACGACGGGCGGTTGGGCAAGGTGCTGTTCGTGCGCTGCCAGGCCCTGCGGCGGCGCGGCATCCCGAGCTGGGGCGTCTTCGGCCAGAAGCACCTCCAGGGCGGCGGACCGCTGATCGACATCGGCGTGCACATCATCGAATGCGCCCACTTCCTGATGGGGGAGCCGAGGCCCGTCGCCGCCAGCGCGCAGACCTACACCTACCTGGGCAACAAGAAGCCCGTCACCGATGCCCCGTGGGGCAACTGGGACTGGGAGACCTACACCGTCGAGGACCTGGCCGTCGGCATGATCCGGTTCGAGAACGGCGCCGTCATGTCCATCGAGTCCAGCTTCGTCGCGCACATCAAGGAGAACGTCTTCACCTGCCAGCTCATGGGCGAGAAGGGCGGCTGCCTCCTGACCCCGACGGAACTCTACACCGATGACGCCGGCGTCATGGTGGACATCGAACCCTCCTACGTCGGCAAGTGGGACTCGATGGACCGCAAGATCAGCGACTGGATCGGGCGCGTCCGAGGTGAGGTCGAGACCCAGTGCCCGAGCAACGCGGGCCTGATGGTGCAGAAGATCCTGGACGGCCTCTACGCCAGCGCCGAGGCCGGCCGCGAGGTCGCGATCGACTGAGCGCGGGAGACCGTTCCGGGGCCTCGCCCCCGGCTGTGTCGTGCCCGGCCCCGCCCAGGCGGGGCCGGCTTCGCTCAGGGAGGGATGTGGCATGCCCGCCATGCCCAACGTTCTGTTCGTCACCACGGACCACCTGCGGGCCGACCTGCTGGGCTGTGCCGGCGATCCCGTCATGCAAACGCCGGAGATCGACGCCCTGGCGCAGCATTCCGTCCGCCTGACCGACCACTTCGCGCAGAACCCCGTCTGCCACCCGTCGCGCGCCTCCATGATGACCGGCCGCTACCCGTGCCACCACGGCGTCCGCTGGAACTTCAACGACCTGAGCGAGAACGAGATCACGCTGCTGGAGCACTTCAAGCGGAACGGCTACACGACGGCCACCATCGGCAAGTACCACCTGGACCAGCGGCGCTTCCGCGCGGCGATCGACCACCACGAGGCGGCGTCGATCCGCAACATGAACCCGGACAACCCGTTCGTCCAGTACGTGAGGTCGCGGGGCCACGAGTACAGGACCGGATTCGACCTGCCCCGGTTCCGCGAGCGGCTCGGCGCGGTGCCGCAGCCGGACCAGCCGGAGGACTGCCACCTCGACGCCTACGTGGGCAGGAAGACGTGCGAGTACCTGAAGCGCCTGGACGGCGGGCAGCCGTTCTTCCTCTGGCTGGGCTTCTACGGGCCGCACCACCCCTACGTGCCCTCGGGCCGGTTCGCGACGATGTATGATCCCGACGAGGTGCCGCCCTTCCACCGGTCGGAGGACGACCTCCGCAAGAAGCCCGTCGAGTACCGCCTCTACCGGCAGGCGGAGGCGCACAAGTACTTCGGCTTCGCCGAGGCGTCCGAACGGACGTTCCGCGAGATGAAGGCCGCCTACTACGGCATGGTCTCGCAGATCGACTGGCAGCTCGGCCTCGTGCTCGAGACGCTGCGGGAACAGGGTCTGGCGGACGATACCGTCGTGGTCTTCACCAGCGACCACGGAGAGTGCTGCGGCGACCACGGCATGCCGGCGAAGGCGCCGTTCCTGCTCGACTGCATGCTGCACGTGCCGTGCATCATCCACGCGCCGGGCGGCCGGCAGGGCCGGGAGTGCAGCGAACTGACGGAGTCTGTGGACCTGTACCCGACGATCTGCCGCCTGGCCGGCCTCGACGTGCCGGAGTGCGTGCAGGGGCGGGACCTGAGCGCGCTGGTCACCGGCGATGCATCGAACTACCGGCCGCGCGAGGCCGTCTACGCGGAAGCCGTGGACAAGCGCTGCCTCCGCACGCGCGAATGGAAGCTCATCCACTACCCGAACAAGCCGTACGGGGAACTCTACCACCTGGCCGAGGACCCGCACGAGCTGAACAATCTCTACCACGAACGCCCCGACGTGCGCGAGCCGATGACGGTGCAGTACTACCGACACCTGGACGCCATCGAGGACTTCAGGCACCCGAGCTACGCCCGCTTCACCGGCACCGATCCTGACGCAGGCGATGAAGTGACGCACTACCTGACGTGGTAGAACGGGCCGTCAGCCCACGTTCCCGGGCCCCTTCATCGCCGTGCTCTTCCAGGCCGGCCCCTGGAACGTCCGGACGCGCTGGATCACCCGAGCGGCGCGGACGCCGGGCACTGGGGAGGCGCCGGCGTCAGGCGTGGCGCGGAGCGCCGGCGCCGTCCAGCAGGAGCGTCTCGCCCACCGTGCAGCCGATGTCGCGGGCGATGACGGGGCACTTGGCCTTCAGCAGGAAGCAGACGGGCGCGGCCGCGTCGCTCAGCGTTTCGTAGTTCGCCTGTCCCTTGGCGATGACCAGGTCGGCCGTCGCAAACAGCGCGCGGAACTCCTCCGAGCAGTCCTCCAGCACGGTACCGGGGATGGCGCTGCCCGTGCTCACCACACGCAGCCCTTCCGGCAGGCCGGCCTGCGCGGCATCCTCCAGCGTCGCATCGTTGATGATGGGCCCGCCCTTGACGGCGAGCGTGACGTCCGCGCACGGGAGAAAGGGTATGAACAGGCCGTCGAAGACGATCTCCCCGGCGTTGTCGGCCAGGTAGAGGACGCGCCGGGCCGACTCGACCCGCCGACGGAACTTCGGCACGGGCAGGCCGCGGACAGGGGCGGCGAGCGTCTGCTCGATGGTGCGTTCGACCAATTGTTCATCGGGTTTCAGGTGGCGGCGCGCCCCCCAGTCCATGATGTTGCCGGCGATGGCGATGCGCAGGGCCGTCTCGAAGGGGTCGTCCGAGTTGCGTACGAGCAGGCGCATCCGCGGCACGAGCGCGTGCGCGTGAGCATTCGCGTCGTCCTTCACCTGCCGGTAGGGATCGGCGCAGCCGGTCTGCTCTCGGATCAGCCGGTGGATGCGGGCCGCCATCGGCGGCGGCGGTTCGTCGTCCGGGAAGTCGCCCAGGAACTGAAGCGCCCGGCGCATGATGCGCATGCGCAGTCCATGGTCGTCGGTCACCATCGAGACGGCGTCGAGCGTCTGCTGCACGAAGCAGGGAAGGCATTCCAGGTAGGTCTTCACGGGGGGTCTCCCTGGAGGAACTCGGCGGATCAGCCGGCCCCGAGTTCCTTCTCCATCTCCTGCCAGAGTGCCCGCACGGCCGTCGCGGCCGGCCCGCGGCCGTGTTCCACGAGGTTGCGGCCGGCGCAGAGGGCTTCGTTGACATTGGGATCGAAGGGGATCCGGCCGATGACGCGGGCGCCGTATTGGGAAGCCATCGCGCGGATGCGCTCGGCCTGCTCCGTGTTGAGGTCGCACTTGTTGATGCAGATCACGCTCTGCACGCCGAAGTGCCGGCAGAGCTGCAGGGCACGTTCCATGTCGTGCACGCCGGAGACGGTCGGCTCGGTGACGATCAGGGCCAGGTCGGCGCCCGAGACGGAGGCGATGACGGGGCAGCCGGTCCCCGGCGAGCCGTCGTTGATGATCCTGGACTGCCCGCCGTCGGCGGCCAGGTCCGATGCGCGCTCGCGCACGTGCGTCACCAGCTTGCCGGAGTTCTCCTCGGCGATGCCCAGCCGCGCGTGCGACATCATGCCGTGGCACGTCTCGGAGACGTAGCTCTGCCCCGTGCAGTTGTCGGTGACGTCGATGGCCCCGATCGGGCAGACGTGTCCGCAGAAGCCACAACCCTCACAGGCGAGGTCGTTCACGGCGTAGGCGGTGGGCGTTCCGTCGGCGGCATACACGGGATCGATGGCGTCGAAGTGGCAGTGCGCAGCGCACACGCCGCAGGCGACGCACTGCGCGGAACGGATCGTCGCCTTCTTTCCACCGTAGAAGTCCTGCGCTTCCAGAACGCGCGGCCTGAGCAGCAGATGCAGGTCGGCGGCGTCCACGTCGCAGTCGGCCATGACCTTGTCATCGCTCAGTGCGGCCAACGCGGCCGTCACCGTCGTCTTGCCCGTGCCGCCCTTGCCGCTGATGACGGTGCACTCCCGGTATGTCCTGCCGCTGCCCGAGCGCGGCGGGGCCGTCTCGGCCGGCGCTGTCTGCGTGTTCCATACCTCCGCCGGAGCGGCCGGCGGTTCCTGTGTCGACAGCTCGACCATGCGCCGGTAGACGGACAGCAGTTCGTCCGCCACCTCCGGGAAGGCGTCGATCAGCAGGTCGCCGCGCGAGTAGGTCTCCGCGTACTTCCGGCTGAACGGGATGCGGCCGATGATGGGCACGCCGACGCGGTCAGCGTATTCCCGGATGATGGTGTCCCGTCCGTCGGATCGGTTCACCACGATGCCCGTGGGACGGCGCAACTCGAGCGCCAGGCCGACCGCCAGGCCCAGGTCGTTGAGCCCGAAGGGCGTCGGTTCGGTAACGAGGATCACCGCGTCGGCATCCCGCACGGCCTCCACCACCGGGCAGGCGGTGCCCGGGGCGGCATCGATCAGCGTCAGGCCCTCGTCGGCCGCGTGCTGCTTGACGCCGCGCACGACCGCGGGCGCCAGGGGCTCGGCCACGTTCAGCAGGCCGTGGGCGAAGTAGAACTCGCCGGAGCCGGGGTCCGCCTCCACCGTGCCGATGACCACCTCGTGCTCGCTCAATGCGCCTTCGGGGCAGATGTAGCTGCAGAGCCCGCACGCGTGGCAGAGTTCGGAGAAGATGAGCACGTTGGGTGTCGGGGGACCGTCCTCGGACGGCTTGTTGACAACCGCGATGGCGTTGTAGTTGCACGCCTCCTGGCACTTCCTGCAGCCGGTGCACCGCTCAGGGTCCCATTGCGGGCGTCGCACCGCGACGTCTTGCCTTTCGGAGAAGTGCGGGTGAACGAACAGGTGATCGTTCGGCTCCTCGACGTCGCAGTCAAGGAGGCGGACCGGCTGCCGGATGCTGTCGCCGCGCGTCAGGGCGGCGGCCATGTTGACCGCGACCGTCGTCTTGCCCGTGCCGCCCTTGCCGCTGGCGATGGTAATGACCATGGTACTTCACTCCCATGAACTCGGATGGCATACGACTCCGGCTATGCGTTCGGCGCGGCCGAAGGGGACTCGCTCGCTTCGATGATCTGTTCGACCACGCGGAGGAACGCCTGCCCCGCCGCGGTCTCGGCGCCACCCCTGACGAACGGCACGCCGTCCTCGCACGCCTGCATCAGCGTGGGGTCGAGCGGGATGCGGCCCAGGAAGGGCACGCCGGCCCTGCCGGCCATCGCCTCCCCGCCTCCGGCCCCGAACACATCGGTGCTCTTGCCGCAGTGCGGGCAGACGAATCCGCTCATGTTCTCCACCACGCCGAGAACGGGCAGGTGGAGCTGCCGGCAGAAGCCGATGCACTTGCGCACGTCGGCCAGGGCCAGCTCCTGAGGCGTCGTCACGACGACGCCGCCGGTGGCGCCCGGTATGAGCTGGCAGACCGACAGCGGTTCGTCGCCCGTGCCGGGCGGCAGGTCGACGATCAGGTAGTCCAGCTCCCCCCATTCCACGTCCGCAAGGAACTGACGCAGCACGTTCATCTTCAACGGGCCGCGCCAGATGACGGCGTCGTCCTTCTGGCGAAGCAGGAACGCGATGGACATGACCTGAAGGCCCGGGCCACAGGGCGCGGGCAGGATCTTCTGCCCGTCCGAGAGCAGGTGAGTCTCGTCCAGCCCCAGGATCTTCGGCACGCTGGGGCCATGGAAGTCGGAGTCCAGCAGGCCCACCTTCCGGCCCGTCATGGCCAGGGCGACGGCCAGGTTTGCCGCCACGGTGCTCTTGCCGACGCCGCCCTTTCCGGACATGACGGCCACGGTGTGCTTGATGCCGGCCACCTGCTGCCGGAGGCGGCGCTCCTGTTCCTGACGTTCCTGCATCTGGTCTGGCCGGGCATTCCCGGCCCCGGAGGGCTCCTCAACGGACTGCTCTGGGTCAGGCATGGGTTGTGCGTCCTTCCATAGATGTGGTCTTTCGGCACGTCACGTGATCGGCGCGCGGGGAGGCGTCAGCGGAAGAACCCGTCCCGCCACCAGAGGAAGTAGCCCCAACGCGAGTCAAGGTTGTATCCGTCCGCGTCCGTGCCGGCCGGTGCTTCGTCGTCCGCCTCAAGGAGCATCCTGCACGGTTCGCCGAACACAAGCAGACGGTAGGCGCCGTTGATGGCGGCAAAGCGGCGGGCCGCATCGGGGTCGCCCGCCTTGCGGTCCGGGTGGTTCTCCTTGCAGGCCCGTCGCCAGGCACGCTTCAGTTCCTCGGGCGGGGCGTCCTCCGGCACGTCCAGGATGCGGCGCGCGATCCTGCGCGCGCGCACCTCGCGTTCGAGCCGGTCCTGGAACTGGGAATCGTCCACCCTCAGACCCGCCATCCTGTCGCTCAGGGCCGTGCGGCTTCCTATTCGAGCTCTGCGTCCTGCAGGTATTGTCGAATGCACAGTTCGCACGCCTGCCGTTCGGAGCCTCCCCGGGCGAACCGGCGGAACTCCTCCAGCCAGCTGTCTCCCTCGTCGCGCCGGCGGCCGACAAAGGCGAGGAAGCAGACGAGCCGGTCCAGCGTCTCGCGATCGATCGCATGCTCCATCCTGCACGCCATGGAGTCGGATCGTTCGGCCTCCAGGCCGAGCACGCCCTCAAGGAAGTCCCTGATGACGCGGTGCCTCAGCAGGATGCGCCCCGCCCGTTCGCGCCCCTCAGGCGAAAGCGTGACCGGCTCATAGGGCTCGTAGTTGACGAGCCCCTTGTCGGAAAGGCTCTGGAGCGCCGTGGTTACGGCCGACTTCGCCACGTTGACCATGGCAGAGATGTCGCGCACGCGGGCAAAGCGCTTCTCCCGCTCAAGCCGGTAAATGGCCTCCAGATAGTCCTCCAACGCGGCACTCAGTTGCCCCGTCAACGCCATGGCCGTTCCTCCAACTCGTTGTTCTACTAACAGAACATTATACTCCCTGGCGAACATAATGCAAGCGAACGGGCTGGTGAACGCGGCAGGCGCCACTGTTGTACCAGAACGCACGTTGAACGGCGGTCACGGCCGCACTATACTCCGGCGGTCTGAAGGCGGAACGGCCGGCACGATCGCTACGAGGGCTGACGCATGAAGATCGAACACATGGGCTTCATCGTGCAGGCGCCGATCGACATGGGCGCCTGGTATGCGGAACACCTGGGCTTCCGGATCGTCGTCCGCAACGGCGACAACGACCAGGGCTCGACGTGGCTGGCCGACGATGCCGGCGCCCTTCTGATCGAACTGGGTGCGACACCGACCACTCCGCCGGTGGATTTCGCGTCGCTGGCGCCGCTCCAGGTGCATCTGGCCGTTGCCAGCGAGGACGCGGAGGAGGACAGCCGGCGGCTGCAGGCAGCCGGCGCGGCCTTCGTCGAGCGCTGCGCCAGCGCTCCGGGCGACACGATCCTGCTGCTGCGCGACCCATGGGGCATGGCGATCCAGCTCGTCCAGCGCGGTCCCGACAGCCCCTTCCGCCGTAGCGCTTCCTCAGCGTGCTACTTTGAGTCAGGGCACTGCCATGCCGATTGAGACGGACGCAATTCTGGAGGTTCTGGCCGAACTGGTGGCCGCGCGAGGCCCGTGCGGCCATGAGGACGAGGTGGACGCCGTCTGCCGGCGCCATCTGGAGCCCTTCTGCGACGAAGTGACCACCGACCCGGCCGGGAACGTCGTCGGCCTGATCCGCGGCCAGAGCCGCGAGCCCGGCGTCAAGGTGATGGCGCACAAGGACGAGCTGGGCGCCTACGTGAAGCGCATCGAGGACGACGGGCGGCTCAGTGTGCGGCCCCGCGGGTTCCTGTATCGGCGCTTCGGAGACGGGCCGGTGGACGTTCTGCCGGACAGCGGGGAGCCCATCCCGGGCGTGATCGGGCTCGGCCCGCGCCATGCGTCCGAGAACCCCGGCGAGCCCCGCGACGGCAAGGAGGTCTCGTGGGAGGCCGTCCGCGTGAACACGCGCCTGAGCCGCGACGAGCTGCGGGTGCGCGGCGTTCACGCGGGCTCCCGCGTCGTGGTCGGTCGCAGCCGCCGGCGGCTGTTCTTCTTCGAGGACTGCGTGGGCAGCTATTTCCTGGACGACCGCGCGGGCATCGCCCTGATGCTGGCGGCGGGCGCCGAGGTCCGCCGGGGCGGCCCGCCCCCGTGTGACGTGCACTTCATCTGCTCGTCGTTGGAGGAGATCGCGGGCGGCGCGGCCGCGTATGCGTCGCACTCCCTGCCCGGGGAGATCCTGCTCGCGCTCGACGTCGCCCCGGCCGCACCCGAGTATGACGTCCCACTCGACGCGATGCCCGTCATCCTCGTCAGCGACCAGCAGTCGGTCTACTCCCGTGCGGTCTGCCGGGCCCTGGCCGAGGCCGGCGAGGCGGCCGGGACAGGATCACGCTACGCGGCCGTCGAGCATTACGGCTCGGATGCGTCCTGTGTGCGGAAGACGGGCGGCGCGGCGCAGATCGGCTGCCTGGGCCTGCCGACGGACAACACGCACGGGTTCGAGGTGTGTGTGCGGGAGGGCCTGACGAACTGCGCGAAGCTGCTGGCGGCCTACCTGCAAACGGGCGGTAGCGGTTCCGCTTGACGTACGCAAGAGGGGCCGGCAACGCCGCCGGCCCCTGTCGCTTCACGCACACGCTTCAGCAGGAAATCACTGCTGCGGAGGCATCGGGGCTCCCGGCGCCATCCCGCCCTGCATCATGCCCTGCTGCATCTGCTGCAGGGCCGCGACCATGGCGGTGAGTTCGGCCTCGCTCAACTGGGTGGCCAGCCGCACTGTGGCGCCCTCGCCGTAGATCCGCGCGTTGTCGATCAGCGGACGGAAGGGCTGGAACATCATGGCCATGAAGTTCGACGGCTGCGCCATCTGGGCCTTGACGCCGTTCAGGCCCTCCGCGCCCTGAGCGGCGACCTGCACGGCGGTGGCGGCGTCGGCCAGCTCGAGCAGGCCGTTGATGGACAGCCCGGCGGGCATCGAGACGCCAAGGGCCACCCCCTTGGTGCCGGCCAGCCAGGCGGGCGCGTTGGGGTCGGCCTGGGCCTGGGCCTTGAGGTCGTCGGTCAGGACGAAGGCCCCCTGGATCGGCTCGCGGAGATACGGGGAGGCCAGTTGCCGGGCTGCCTTGAGATCGTCGCGAGCCTGGCCCCTGAACGCCACGATCCCCTTGGCCAGGCTGGCCTGGGTGGACCCGAACAGAAGCGTGGTGTCGTCGGCGACGACCAGCATGGGCGACTCGCCGGGGCCGGCGGCATGGTCCAGGGCATAGGCCGCCATGCCCTCGACGGTGGTCGCCTGCCCCGTCAGGAACTGGGCGACATCCTCGCGGATCGTCTCGGTGCCCTTCACGAGGCCGCTCACTTCCGGCGGGCCTCCCTCGGCTCCCGGCAGCACGAACAGGACGAACTGGTCGAGCTTCTGCACGTCCACCGGCACGGGCATGCCCTGCCTCAGGCTCTGAGCCAGCGGAGAGCCGAGCAGCCTGGGCATGTCGACGAGCAGGTAACCGACGGAACCCGCCGGCGCCTGGTCCAGCAACTGGAGCCGCGCCCGGGGCGGGGCGACCACGGCAGTCTGCGCGTGAACCGCGAAGGCCGACATCAGCAGGCAGACAACACAGAACAGCAGCTTGGCATGCTTCATGGGGTTCAATCCTGCCTCTCTATGCACACTCGCTGGGAAATCCCCTGTCGTCCGGTCGGGCAGCCATGCATCGCCGCCCACCGACACCGGAAGGCAATCCATCGGTCCTGCGCCGGCCCCTCCTCTGGCCATGATCGCAGAAATCGCGTTCGGCAGCCGTCCGACGCTCCAGGCCGGGCGCTCAAACCATGCCCGAATAGTACGCGCGCCGGGCCGGTCTGTCAAGGTGAAAACCGGGGGGGCCGCCCCGAGGCTCGTCTGCGGGCGGCACGGTCCGTGCCCCGCCCCGCGCCCGTCGGACACCCCGCGTGCAAAAAATGAGCCTTGACTTCCCCGGGCGTCGCGCTATCATCGGTTATTGGCGGTGGGGGCACCAGGGGGAGATGTTTGGTCGCCGTTTGGGAATGGGAGGCGTTCATGACGGCAAACGACTTGGTCGGGCAGGTGATGGCGCAGTTGGGTGTCGGCGAGGACCAGGCGAAGGGGGGAGCCGGCCTTCTTCTGAAACTGGCCAGAGAGAAGCTGGGCGGCGACTTCGCCGAGGTCACCAAGGTCGTGCCCGACGTGCAGGGTCTGATCGATTCGGCCCCCGAGACCGGCGGTATGGGCAAGCTCGTGGGCCGGTTGGCCGGCACGCTGGGCGGTGCAAAGGCGGGCGGCCTGGGCGGCCTCGCCGATCTGGCCGGGGGCTTCAGCAAGCTCAAGCTGGACCCCGGCATGATCGAGAAGTACGCGGGCGTCATACTCAGCTTCGTCAAGAGCAAGGGCGGGCCCGCTGTGATGCAGATACTCTCCAAGGTGCTGAAGGGCGGCGGGGCCGCATCCTGAGTCCGGAGAGCGTGAACGCAGCAGCACAGGAACTCGAACGGAGGGAGTACGATGGCGAAGCTGGTCGATATCGAGGGCATCGGTCCGGCCTATGAGGCCAAGCTCAAGGAGGCCGGCGTCACGACGGTCGAGGACCTCCTCAAGAAGGGCGCAACGCCCAAGGGTCGCACGGACCTGGCCGCGGCCACCGCAATCAGCGGCAAGAACATCCTCCGCTGGGTGAACCACGCGGACCTCTTCCGCATCCACGGCGTCGCCGGCGAATACGCGGAACTGCTGGAAGCGGCGGGCGTGGACACGGTGGCCGAACTCGCGCGGCGCCGTCCCGACAACCTCCTGGCCGCCATGACGAAGACGAACGAAGAGAAGAAGCTCGTCCGTGTGGTGCCGTCGGCAGCCATGGTCACCAAGTGGGTCGAGGAAGCCAAGTCGCTGCCGCGCGCCGTGGAATACTGACGGCCGTCGCGCCCTGACGTGAGCCGATGCGGAGATGGAGCGCAACGGAAGCCCGGGTGGCGTCCCGAGCCCGTTGCGCTCCTCTCGTCTTCAGCGCTTCCCGGCATGCGCGCCCGCAGACGGCTCAGGTGATGGTCTCGAAACCGGTGATGACCGGCGGCACCGCGAATGCGTTCCCGTTGCCTTCGATCTCCAGGGAGTCGAGGCCGGCAGCACCGTCGAGGGCGGCCGATCCCTCGACGGTGATGGCGCCGGCAGGTCCGACCTCCGCACGGTCATCTCCCGCGCCCATCCGCACGTTCAGTCTGCCGCCGAACGCGGAGGCGTACAGCGCCATCCAGTCGTCTTCCGTCCCCGTGTCGAGCAGGAAATCCCCTCCGAAGGAGGACGACACCCCCACAACCACGGTGTCGATGCCCCCGCCGGTCTTCACCGACGTCCGACCGCCGACGGTCAGTGCGAACAGTTGGACGGAGTCGGCGCCCGTGCCTGTGGCGATCGTGAGGTCGGCTCCGATTCCGGTGGGGTCCAGCACGATGTTGCTCGCGCCGGCACTCTTGTAGGCGACACTCACGCCGCCCCCCACTCCGGACCCGACGAGCGAGAAGGTGTTGACCCCCTCACCGCCGGCCACCTTCACGTTGCCGTTGATGCCGCTGTCGTAAATGTTCGTGGCACCGCCGCCGGCGCGGTTGCTGATTATCAGGTCGGCTCCGATGCCGGCGCTCTCAACGACGACAACGGCATTCCCCGTCCCGCTCCGGAAAGAGACACTGCCGCCCGCGCCGGAGGTGCCGCCGAAGACGATGTTGCTGCTCCCGTCGCCCTTGCGCACGGTCACGTTGCCGCCGACGTCGGCGTTGTCCATGACCAGGCTGTCGTCACCGGATCCGTTCGCGATGCCGACATGGCCGCCGAAGTCGCTGTCACTCAGAACGATGCTTCCGCCGCCGTGACCATTGTTCACGGCCAGCCCCCCGCCGACGCCCGTTCCACTCACCACCAGGTTGTCGCTGCCGTCGCGCGCAGCGATCTTCACCGTCCCGGCAACGCCGCTGTCGACCAGGACGCCCGTGCTGTCGCCGGCGCCGTTGCCCACGCGGAGACTGCCCGCCACGCCCGTTCCGTTCAGGACGAAGCTGTCGAAACCATCCTTGTTCGTGAACTTCGCGGAGCCTCCGATGCTGCTGTACGCCAACGCGGCCGCGTTGTTGCCGTTTCCGCTGCTGACCGTCACCTTGCCGGCGACATCCACCGAATCGAGCACGAGGTGGTCGTCGCCGTCCGCACCGGCGGCCTTGAACGAACCTCCCACGCCGGAATCGTGCAGGACCGTCGCGCTCCCCCCGGCGCCGGTGGCCACGCTCACACGGCCGGCGACGTCCGTCGCGTCCAGCGTCACCGTGTCGTGGCCATCTCGGTTCTTCACCAAGACCGCCCCGCCGACGCCGCTCCCGTTCAGGACGACCCCGCTGCCCCCGCTTCCGTTCGCTATCACCACATTCCCGGTGATGGTGGAGCCCTGAACGACGCTGTTGTCAATCCCGTCGCCGTTCTTCACCCGGAGGCCGCCGCCCACCGAGCTGTTGAGGACTGTGAGCTGGTTGTCGCCCGTGCTGCCGTCGAAGGCCACGTGACGGGGAGCATTGACGCCCTCCAGCCTGGCCCGATCGTTGCCATCCCCCATCGCGATGATCACGTCCCTTCTGACGCCGGACAGAACGACCGAACCGGCAGGGCCGCCACCGGTGTCGATCAGCGTGCCGTCCGTGCCCGTGATGCGCATCTGACCGGCGGCCAGGCCAGCCTGGTCGATCACGACGCTGTTGTCCTGAACGTCGCCCGTCAGGATCAGGTTGCCGGCACCCGACAAGGCAACCAGCACGGTCCCCGACAGCAGCAGCCGCGGCTCCAGCGTCTCAAGGACCAGCCGGCTCCGACGGCGTCCCTCATCTCGCCCGACCCCAGGCCTCACTGTCATGACCGTCGCCTCCCGAAAGGTGCAGGATGCCGAGTCTCCGACCGGGCATTCTACCCACCGGATTCTGCCGGCACAAGGATGCTCTTCTACAGCGCCGATCGGAAGGGCGTGCGGCTATTCCACACCCCTTCCACGGGCTGTCAGGTCAGCCGGAATCTTCAAGGAGGTCCGACGCTGCAGTGTTGGGGGCCGGGCGCCACTTCGAATGCTGCGCCTCACTGCCGGGCTCTGGACCCGGGTCAGGCGCCGGCTCCACCAGGGTGACGCCCTCCGGCTCGCGGGTTGACGGAGCAGCCGACGGTCCGCTGAGCCGGCCCCAACACCCGTCCGGCCTCCCCGCGCGTGCCCTGGGTGCCCCTGCGGTCGATCACCACAGACCGCAGCGCCTGCTCCGCCAGGTTGGTGACCGTTCACGGATTTCCTGAGAATCCGCCCTCGACGTTGTCGTATGCTGCCGGTGGTGTGCGCCGGCCCGGACGCTCAGGGCATCCCGGACCACTGCGACTACCCGGTTCACGACAGCAAGCTGGAGGGAATCAGCAACAGGATCAAGGTTGTCAAGCGCGGGGCCTACGGCCATCACGACGATCGCTGCTCTCCCCTGCAGGTCGATCAGGCATTCGACCCCGAACCGCCCGCACTTCTCAGGAGATGGACCTTTCCGAGAGCGGCCTCATCCCCCTGAGGCAGCCCGCTCCAGGAGTCCAGGCAAGGATACGCTCATGCACGCAGATGACGGGATCGGGGTGGAGGTGCGGGAGGCCGCGCGGATGGTGGTCCCGGAGGATGCGGCCATCTCCCCGCCGGCAACGAGACTCGACCGTATCTTGCCCTGGGTGGTCGCCGGCATCGCCGTGTCCGCCGCCATTCTCGCTGTGAAGCTCACGCTCATCCGGCCCTACTGCACGGGCGACTCGGCGAGCTACCTGGGCGCCGCGCGCAACCTGGCGGCAGGGCGGGGGCTGACGATCCCGTGGGGCACGCCGACCGACCGGCCGCTCGTACACTTCCCGCCGCTGTACCCCGCCGTGCTCGGCGCCGTCGGCTCCCTCGGGCCGGACCCCCTCGTTGTGAGCCGGTGGATGAACGCCGTGCTCCTGGGACTGAACGCTGCGCTCGCGGCGCTGGCCGTCTACGGCACGACCAGAAACCGGGCGCTCTCGTGCCTGGCGGCGGTGCTGATGGCCGCATCGCCCGTCATGCTGCGCATGCATACGGCGGCGCTGTCCGAGCCGCTGTTCGTCTTCCTCCTGCTGGCCGCGCTGGCGGCGCTGCACGCGTACGCCCGGCGGCCCAGTCGCCGGCTCTTCCTCCTCGCCTGTGACGCCACGGCGCTGGCGCTGCTGTGCCGCTGGGCGGGCGCGCCGCTGGTGGCAACGGGCGCTCTGGTCGTCTGCGCGTTTGGCGCGGGCGGCCTGTGGAAGCGGCTCGCGCGGGCGGCGGCGTTCGGGTTGCTCAGTTGCCTGCCCGCCGGCCTCTGGATGCTCAGGAACCTCCGGCTGGGCGGCACCGCGACGAACAGGACGTGGGCGGCCCACCCGGTCACCCGACAGCAGATCGACGACGCGCTCCGCGCCGTCTCCGGATGGGGTGTGCCGGGGTTCCGGCCCGGCACCACCCTGCAGCACTCGCTCATTCCGTTGGGGCTGCTCTGCCTGGCTGCCGTGTGCTTCGCTCTGTACCTCACGCTCCGGCGCGGGAACGTCCCGGTGGGGGAGCGGCTGCGCCACCTCCCCTGGGCGTACGCGGCCTTCCTCGTCACCTACTGCGCATTCCTCCTGGTCAGCGTCTCCTACTGCGACCGCCTGACGCCCCTGGACAACCGCATCCTGCTGCCCGCGTATGCGGCGTGGCTCGTGGGCGTGCTTGCGGTGTGGCCGGGCGCCTGGATGTGGGAGGCCCGGCGGTGGGCGGCGCGCAGGCTGCCCCTGCTGCCGTGGCTTGCCATAGCCGTGATGCAGGTGCACGCCGGCGCGCGATTCGCCGAGTTCGAGCACAACAGGACGCGCCTCTCGGCGAGTTCCTGGAACGTGCGGGAGACGCGCGCCGCCATGTCCGTGCCGTGGGACCGGCCGGTGTACAGCAACCGGCCGGAGGACTACTACATCTACGTGAACAAGGTCGTGAAGGAATGGCCTTCGCCGCTCGACGTGTGGTCGGGCCGTCCGGCGCCCGGCTACAAGGAGAAGCGCGACGCCGCCGTCCGGGAACTGACGGAGTCCGGCGGGCGGCTCGTCCTGCTCGGCACGTCCATGAAGCCCTGGCTGGATCGCGACCAGATTCCGCAGGACGTGCCGCTGGTGCGGCTCCAGGATGAGGGGAAGGTGCACGTCTACGCCGTGGGCACGCAGCCCGCGCGGCGGGGCTGGCCCTGGCAGAGGTAGCTGTCCCTGTTCGCGCGCGTCGGTCGCCGTCGTTCCGTCGCCCGGAGGTGTCCCCGCACGCAGTCGCGGGACTGGTTCCGCCGCGCCCTGAAGGCGGCCCTGGCGGACCTCACGGCAGATGGGCAGCGGAAGAAGAAGCAGTTGTCCAGCCGGCAAGGCGACCTGAAGGTGATGCAGGAGCGGCTGCTGAACGCCTACCTGGCCGGCGCGGTGGAGGAGCAGACCTTCCGAGCGAAGTCGGCGGAGCTGAAGGTCGAGCAGGAGAGGGCGGCGGAAGCGGTGGAGCGCGCTCGCGGGGACATGGACGCGTCTCGCGGGGACATGGCGCTACGGGTCTTCGATTGGGCGCAAAGACTCGGGGAACTCTGGCGCGGTCTGAACATCGAGCGCCGGCGGGCGATTCTGGAGACGGTATGCTCCAACCGGCTGCTGGACGACGTAAGTCTGCGCCTGGAAAAGAGAAAGCCCTTCGAGGTTCTCGCCAAAGGGCCGGAATGCCAGAGTGGTACCCCCGACTGGCCACACTTCCAGCGCGCCGTGGCCGAATTCACCATAGCCTTCGAGCTCCCCCATCCATGCCTGCTGCGTGCTGACGAACTCGCACGCGAATGGCTCTGAGGTCGGCGTGGCTCGTTGTCGTCGCACAGTCATCGCCAGGTGATGGGCTTACGGAGTTCGTATCCGTCGGCCTTGAGCACCGGATCCGGCAATTGGCTTGCGGCTATTCGTGCCCGGTTGATGTGCAGAAAACCGCTTGCACGCCGCTGCAGTTCGGCGGAGTATCGTTTCGGAGGAAAAGCCACCACGACCTGCTTCTGCGGCCACTCGCGACGGACCACCTGGACAGGGCCAGCAAGATCGCTGTCAGCGGACACGAGAAGTGCCGTGTCGAATTCACCGCGCATGGCGTCGAGAAGCATCTGCACTGCGATGTTCACGTCGGTTCCCTTCTCCTCGTGGTCTGTCCACCGGTTCGAGCACTTGAAGCATGTCCGCTCCTTGTTGAGGTAGTGCCCGTAGTGGATGACGATATCCGAATGCGCCTGGAGCGCCTCGAGGTAAGTATTCTGGCGGTGGGGCTTGTCTGGATCGGACGGTGTCCCTGACACGCGAGCCGTGAAGTAGTTGACACGTGCCAGCTCCTGGTGCGGTTTCAGAAGCGCTCGGATAAGACCTTCGATGTCCAGCCAAAGGAAGCGCTGCCAGCCAGCTTGCCGCAGGCCGAAGTACAGGTTAAATCCGTCAATGTAGGCGACCAGCCGTTGCACGTGGGCCCTCTAGAGCGGGAACGGATTCACCGGCCAGCGTCCCGACAGCGCCAGGACGAGAGCAGGCAAGCAAAGCAGAAGAAAAAGCGTGAGCCATGCTTGACGCCTGCTGCCGAGGCGGGTATTATACTAGAAGAAGCTGCCCCGCCAAGGATAGCATCCTTGGCTCAACGCCCCGAAAGGGGCGTTTCTTTGTACCGCCGCAGCCTCTCAAGGCCCCTCGCTTACCTGGCCTGAACCTCCAGGGAGGTCACGTAGGTCTCCGTGTGGAGCCGCTGTTCGACCTCCGACAGGGACTACGTCAGCATCCTCGCGGCGTGGACGCGCTGCGACGTCAGACCCCGGCGACGGATAACGCGCAGGAGCGCCAGCACGGACGGGGAGGCGTGGCAGTGGCTGTGGAAGAATACATGCCTCTCGAAGGACGCGCTGAGAGACGCGAGTGGCGTGCCCGCCAAGAGGCTTGAGGCCAAGCTCGATGCGCTCATCGCGAACCGGATCATCTACCCGGATGGCACCGTCAACTCGTTCGTCGCGTTCTCCGGCTTCTCGGCGTTGACGCTCCTGCCCGG
This sequence comes from Candidatus Brocadiaceae bacterium, assembly GCA_012728835.1. Taxonomy (NCBI): domain Bacteria; kingdom Pseudomonadati; phylum Planctomycetota; class Candidatus Brocadiia; order Candidatus Brocadiales; family Candidatus Brocadiaceae; species Candidatus Brocadiaceae bacterium. The sequence goes on from JAAYEJ010000045.1 coordinate 69,685, forward strand.
AACGCGCTGCATGCTCCCGTCGCGGCCAGCGCGCAGCCTGATTCCTAACCAGATTGGGCCGATGCGGCCCTCGTTCCAACCGTACCCTGGACGACGTAAGTCTTTGCCTACAAAAGAGATGGCCCTTCGACGCGCTCGCCGAAGGGCCGGAATGCCAGGGTGGTACCCCGTGCAGGATTCAAACCTGCGGCCTTCGGCTCCGGAGGCCGACGCTCTATTCGCTGAGCTAACGGGGCACCGCTGAGGTCGATTATACAGCCCGGCGATGCTCTTGCCAAGCGCCCGCCCGGCGGTTGTCCGTCGGCAGGACTGCCCCCCCGACCCGCGGCCGAGGACGGCCGCGCGACTCCGTTGCTGTTGAAACGCTCGCTACCCGTCAGGGGCGGCGTCGGGCGGGTCGCCCGGCCGGCGGGTGCCTGCCATCACCTGGCGGAGCACTTCGAGGGCCCTCTCGAACTGCACGTCCCGGAAGTCCTTGCCCGGTTCGTCCGGCCCTTCGGGGATGTCTTCTTCCTCGGCGGCGGACTCCTCGGGCGGATGGGGCGGGTACTCGGTCTTCCGGGTCAGGAAGGTGTAGAGCTTGCGGTTCTCGGCGTCCGAGAGGCGCATCTCGATGTCCGGGACGACGCCCCTGCCCTCGATCATGTGGTCGTTCGGCGTGTAGTAGCGGGCGACGGTGAGTTTGATGGCGCTCTGGTTGTGGGGGTTGTCCATGACCTGCTGCACGCTCGCCTTGCCGTAGGTCGTCTCGCCAACCAGCACGGCGCGGCGGTGGTCCTGAAGGGCGCCGGCGACGATCTCCGAACCGCTGGCGCTCAGGCGGTTGACCAGCAGGACGAGGGGCAGGTCCAGGTCGGAGCGGGAACGGCGGGCCTCGTGCACGACCTCGTTCTGGCGGGGGGCGCGCACCGTGACGATCGCGCCGCCGTCGAGGAATCGGTCCGCCAGTGCGTTGGCCGCGTCGAGCAGGCCGCCCGGGTTGAAGCGCAGGTCCAGAATCAGGCCGCGCATGCCCTGGCGCTGCAGGTCCTCGAGGGCCGCCGCCAGGTCCTTGGAGACGGCTTCGCTGAAGTAGGGGATGTAGATGTAGCCGATCCGGTCTTCGTGGTCGATGATCTCCACGGCGCGGACGCCCGGGATCTTGATGATCTCGCGGGTGACGGTGATATCGCGCTCTTCCTCCTCCTCCTCCTCGCCGCGCAGGATCGTGATCGTGATCCGGGTGCCGGGCGGGCCGCGGAGGATCTCCAGCACCTCATGCACGTCCTTCATGTCGGCCACTTCGGTGACCGTTCGGGTGGATTCTTCACGCACGCGGATGATGCGGTCGTGCGGCAGGACGCCGAGCCGGGCTGCCGGGGTGCCGGCGATCGGTTGCTCGACGTGGATGACGCCGGCCGGCGGGTCGAAGGTGATCTGGATGCCCAGCCCCCCGAACTCCCCTTTCAGGTCGGCCTCGGTCTCCCGGCGCATGGCGGGCGGCCAGAAGGCGCTGTGCCGGTCGAGCTTGCTCATCATGCCCGCGCAGGCGCCCTCGAGCAGGGCCTCGTGGCTGATCTCATCGACCGAGCGGCCTTCGATCTCGCGCACGAGCCACATGACCGGCTCGACGAAGCCCTCGATCAGGTCCGGCTGTTCGGCGGATCGGGCGGGAAGGGCCGCCGGCAGCAGCCCGAGCGCCAGCCCGGCGGCGACACCGATCCAGACATCTCGCATTGACCGTCGTCTCATGGTTCCGTCCTATCCGGCGGCTGAGACCGCCGCCAGGGCTTCGGCGGGGACGGGTTCGAGTGCGCCGCGCAGGTGTTCGACGGCCCGCTGCAGCTGCACGTCCACAAACGGCTCCTGCGGTTCGGCGGCCGTCTCCGGGGCCGGGGGCCGGCTCGGGCCGGCGCGTCCGGCCAGGTGGGCGGCCAGCCGGCGGACGTCGTCCGGCGGGAGTTCCACGGCGACGTCGGGCGTGAGCCCGCCGCTTCTGGGGTCCTCGCGGTCGCGCTCGATCTCCTGGCCGTTGGGGCGCACGTAGTGGGCGACAGCCAGCCGGATCGTGCTGCCGTCGTATGGGCACCGGATGTCCATGCGCAGGCTGCCGCGGCCGAGCGTGGGCTCGCCCACGAGCGTCGCGCGGCCGTTGTCGGCCAGGGCGGCGGCCATCATCTCGGCGGCTTCGGCGGTGCGGACGTTCACCAGCAGGGCCAGCTTCATGTCCGGGAAGGCGTCTCCCGGTTCGGCGCTCTGCGAGACCTCGCGATCGCCGCGGCCCCGGGCGCTCAGGAGGACGCCCTCGTCGAGCAGCAGGTCGGCACACATCAGGGCCGCGTCGAGCGGTCCGCCGGGGTTGAAGCGCAGGTCCAGCACCGCCGACCGGGCGCCGAGGTCCTTGAGCTTCGCCAGGCCGTCGGAGATCAGACCGACCGTCCGTTCGTCGAAGTGCGTCAGGGCCATGTAGCCGATCTCCGGATCGGCATCCAGTATCTGAACGGCCTGGACGCTCGGCGTCGGCGTCAGGGCGCGTGTCAGCTCCACCTCGCGCTCCGGCCGGCCGGGCCGCACGACGGTCAGGACGACCCGGGTGCCCGGTTCGCCACGGAGGGCGCGCACGGCGTCGTAGGTGGTGCGGAAGTCCTCGGCCTCAAGTTCCTCTCCGTCGGGCGTCTCCCGGATCTTGACGATGAAGTCGCCCGTGAGAAGCCCTTCCTGAAAGGCCGGGCGTCCCTGGATCGTGCCGTCGATGGCCACGACCTTGCCCAGGGGCAGGAAGCGGGCGGTCAGGCCCAGTTCGGGGACGGAGCCGCCGGCCGACCGGCCGTAGCGTTCGGTCATCTCGGCCGGCAGGTAGAGCCCGCCGGGGTCGACCTGCTCGATCATGCCCTGGTAGGCGCCCTCCAGGAGCAGGCTGCGGTCCACGTCTTCGACGTAGTAGCTCTCGATCTGATCCAGGAGCCACGTCAGGGGCCGGAAGAACTGCCGGACGAGCAGTTCGGACTCGCTCTCGTCGGCCCGCACGTACACCGCATGAACGGCGAGGCTCGCCGCAAGACCCAGCACGAGGCCCGCACAGATGCCCTTCCATCGCATGACGGCCTCACCTCCCGGCTCGAGGCACACACGCCCCCCTCGTGTTGTCGATGATACGGCAGCCCGGAGGGACCGTCAAGCGTGGCGCGGCACCCATCGCCGCCCTTCGGGGCCGGGGAGTCCGTGCCAAGGCGCCTCCGCGCACGAACGCGCTGGCACGTCCGCGGGCATTCTGGTAGGCTTGTCATGTCCTGGGAGCCGCTCTTCACACCCCCTGCAGGCCCGACGCGGCGCCCGCCCCCGATGGTCGCTACTCATGAGGTCCCGAGATGGTGCCGAGATCAGGACGGCCGGCCGACACAATGACGTCTCCCCAGATGGCCGCGCACCGACGCGACGGCGGGATCCTGCTGCTGCCGGTGGGCTGCTTCGAGATGCACGACAGGCACGTGGGGCTCTCCTGCGACACGTTCCTGGCCGAGGCGGCCTGCCGTGTGCTGGCCGAGGAATGGCGGGCGGCCATCCTGCCGCCGATCGTGTTCACCTACCCGGGCGCAACCACGCGGTGGCCGGGAAGTTGCGCCATCCGGCCCCGGGAGACGCTCGACTACATCATCGCCGTCGTCAAGGGCATCCTTCGGAACGGCGGCCGGCGGCTGGTCCTGGTGGGCTGGCACGGGCCGAACGGGCCGATCATCCAGGTGGCGCTGCGGCAGGTGTTCGAGGAGACGGGCGAGCTGCCGATCCTGTTCATGCCGAACGAGGGCGAGTTCTACCGGAAGATCGAGGAGGAGTTCGGCCGGCCGCACGGCGAGGCCGCCTGGTACCTGGCCTCGCTGGAGATCTGCGGACGGGCCGACGAGTTCGATCCGGCCGTCAGCGAGGCGGACGAGCACCCGCGCGACGTGCCGACGTTCCCCAGCCTCCGCAAGCTGGCCAGGCACGGCGTCAGCGCCCCCTACGTGTTCGTGACGCCCTGGAGCCACGTCGGCTGGTGCTCCGGTCTGACCCGGGCCGACGCGCCGCGTCTGGCGGAACTCTACCGCGAATGGCTCCTCTCCCAGGCGCGGGGCCTGCCGGAGGACTACGAGGAGTTCCGCCGGGACATGGCGGCGGCGATGGAGCAGGAGCCCTGGAACGAGATGTGACGGTCGCGAAGGCTGACTGAACTGAACCGAGACGGAAGGAGCAACGATGAGGACCGGCCGGGTGGGGATGGCTCTTCTGGTTCTGCTGGCGGTGGCGGTCGGGGCGGCCCGAGGGCAGGAGGCCCCGGACGCGGCGGACGGCGGCACGGTCGTGCTGAACACCTACGGCATCTGGCGCTTTCACTGCACGCTGGCGCCGCCCGTGATCGCGGACGGGGGGGAGGTGACGCTCCGGCACGCGTGGCTGAACTACAAGACGCCCGGGCCCGCCGAAGGCTGGACGGCGCCGGGCTTCGACGACGGCACCTGGCACCGCGGCCCGGCGGCCCTGGCCACGAAGTCGGCCCTGGTGGCGCGCGTCTGCCTGCGAGGCAAGTTCCAGGTCACCGATCCGGCGGCCGTCGGCGCGCTGTCGCTCTGGGCGGCCTACCGCGGCGGCCTGATCGTCTACGTGAACGGCACGGAGATCGCGCGCCGGCACATCGCCGCCGGGCAGGAACTGGCCGACGGGCCCGCCGGCGAGGAGCGCGAGGAGGCCGCCCTGCCGATCCCGTCCGACCTGCTGCGGCCGGGCACCAACGTGCTCGCGCTCGAGGTCGTGCGCGCACCCTACCCGGAGGCGACCGAGGACAACGTGTACGAGGAGAACTCGTGCCAGATACTGCGCGTGCGGTTGACGGCCGACGGGGCGGGCGGGCTGGTGCCGAACGCCGTGCGTCCGGACGGGTTCCAGGTGTGGACCGCCGATCCGCTGGCCGTGGACCTCAACGTGGACTTCGGCGACCGCGCCGAGGGGGTGCGGCCCGTGGTGATCGTCGGGGCGAGGAACGGGATCTTCACGGGCAAGGTGGGCGTCGGCTCGACGACGCCGATCCGCGGGCTCAAGGCGACGGCCGGCGATCTGACCGGAGACGGCGGCAGCATCCCGTCCGCCAACGTGCAGGTGCGCTACGGCATCCCGTGGGGCGACTATCGCCACGTGAACGCAGGCCAGCGCCGGCTGCCCACGCCGTACATGACGAAGACGATGCGGCTGGGGGCGCTTGCCGAGCAGCCGCAGGCGGAGTTCCCGGTGCTGCCCGAGCCGAAGGAGTACCAGCAGCTGACGTTCGCGCCCGACGCAAAGGACGTGCCGTCGCCCGACGGCGCCGTCGTGCCGGTATGGATCCGCGTCCGCGTCCCCGCCGACGTCGAGGCCGGCACGTACGCGGGCACGGTAAGTATCGAGGCCGAGAGCGTCGAGGCCGTCGACGTGCCCGTCGAGGTGCGTGTCGCCGACTGGACGCTGCCCGACACGCAGGGCCTGCACACGTTTGTGGACATGATCCAGGGGCCCGACACCCTCGCGCTCGAGTACGACGTGCCGCTGTGGAGCGACGAGCACTGGCGCCTCATCGCCGAGTCGTTCCGCCTGATCGGCGAGACGGGTGCGCGCACCGTCTACATCCCGCTGATCGTGCACACCAACTTCGGCAACGAGGAGTCCATGGTGCGCTGGGTTCGGACGGGGGAGGGCACCTACGACTACGACTTCTCGATCATGGACCGCTACCTGGACGTGGCCACCGAGAACATGGGCACGCCGAAGCAGGTGATCTTCGTCGTGTGGGACGTCTACATGATGCCGGCCGACACGCTGGAGTCGGCGACGCGCAGCCGGGCGAAGGACACCGCCCGGAACCTGGAGAAGCTGGGCGCCGCCTACGGCAAGGGGCCCCGCGTGACGGTGGTTGACCCGGCCACGGGGCAGGTGGAGATCGCTGAGCTGCCGACGCACTTCGACGCCGACGCCAGCCGGCCGCTGTGGAAGCCGCTCTTCGACCGACTGCACGAACGGATGGCGGCCCGCGGCCTGCAGGACGCGATGATGATCGGCGTGCAGCACGACACGTGGGCGACCGAGGCGGAACACGCCTTCTTCCAGGAGGTCACCGGCGATCTGCCGTGGGTGATCCACGCGCACGAGGGCGCGGCGTTCAACAAGCGGCAATACGGCATATCGAAGCTCGGCTACCAGGCGCTCGTCTGGAAGGTCACGTTCTCCGACGACAACGCGGGGCGGCCGAAAGGCTACCGCGGCGGGATCAAGAGCCACATGGGCTGGGCGCGCCCCGACCTCGTCGGGCAGTTCGACCGCGCCAACTCGCGCGAGAACAGCCCGAACGTCTTCTGGCTGTGCCTGGCGGAGACGGCGATCACAGGGTCGCAGCGCGGCACCGGGCGTCTGGGCGCGGACTACTGGAAGGTGCTCAAGGACCGGCGCGGGAGCCGCGTGGGACGCAGCCACGAACGCTATCCCGAGAGCAGCTGGCGCAACCTGTTCATCCCGGAGGCCATGCTGGCGCCCGGGCCGAACGGCCCGCTGGCGACCGACCGGCTCGAGGCCTACCGGCTCGGCATCCAGGAATGCGAGGCGCGGATCGTCCTGGAGTACGCCATGGACCGCGCCCGCGAGGACATCGGCGAGGACCTGGCGACGCGCTGCGAGGACTACCTGACCCGGCGGCACATGGCGATGTGGCTGGCGCTCAGCTCCCTGAACCTCTTCTACGACCACCCCGGCGCGTCGTGGGGCCCCACCTACATGGCCGGCTACTGGCGCAACGGCGGCAACATCGGCGGCAGCGACTGGTACCTCGGCGCCGGCCACCGGGAGTTGACCGAGGAGCTGTTCGCGCTGGCCGGGGAGGTGACGCGGGTGATCGGCCCGCTGCCGGCCGACGTGACCCGGCCGGGGAACTGGGAGACGTTCGACCGCGAGCACAGGTGACTACTCGACGCCCCCGCGCTCGCGCAGGACGTCGGCCAGGTCGGCGTGGCCCGCCAGGACGGCCAGGCCGCTGGGCGTGCGGCTTTGCAGATCGGCCGCGTTGACGTCCGCGCCGCGTTCCAGGAGCAGTTCGACGAGGTCGCGCCGGCCCGCCTCGGCGGCGAGGTGCAGGGCCGTGCGGCCCTCCGCATTCCGCGCATGTACGTCGGTCTCACCGGCCGGCAATTGCTCGACGAGGGGCCGGCATGCGGAAGCCGGGCGCGGTCGACGGCGGTCTGGGGCTGCCGGCCTCAGTAGCCCATGGCCTTCATGGCGGCTACGGCGAAGATATACTGCGCCTGTGTGTAGACGCACGCCTCGGTGTGGCGGTAGTAGCCGTACTCGTCGATGTGGGCCATAACGCCCGCGTTCCAGAAGCCGCTCATGCCCGGCACGACGATGCCGGGCACGGCCGCCGGTTCGTAGCCGAAGAGCGCGTGCAGGTGCACGCTGTAGACGTGCCGGGGCTCCGGCAGGCCGAGCCCGATGACATACGCGGTGTCGCAGGCCGGATGCAGGCCGAAGAGCCACATCATTCCGCGCAGCGCCGTCGACGGTGGCGTCAGGTCCGGCACGACCTTGGAGAGCCAGTAGGTGTCGAAGGCCCGTATGGCGCAGGTTCCGGCCATGCCCCACTCGCCGCTGTCGTACCAGTAGAAGGGCCACGGCCGGCGGGCGGCCACGTCGGCCTGGCCGGCCGCCGCCCGGCGGATGGTCGCCTCGACAACCTGCTTCAGTTCGCCGTCGGCCAGCCTGGGGTGAAGGCGGGCCAGCGACGGCACGGGGTACCAGAACTTGCCGACGGTCGTGCGCCGGGCCTGCGGCCACTCGAAGGTCAGCTCGGGCAGGGAGGGGGCCAGCTCGCGCACGACGTCCAGATACGCCTCCTGGCCGGTGGTCAGGTACAGCTCGATGGCGGCGGCGATGGCCGTGCCGTCGGGCTCGCGGCCGTACGCCTCCGAGGCGCAGTAGCCGGTGCCGGCCCGGTAGACGGGCTCGTGCGTGCGGAAGTAGTCGAACGCGGCGCGGGCGGCCGCCAGGCAGCGCTCGGCCAGCTCGGGGCGGACGGCACGCAGCACCCGGCCGGCCGCCGCGAGCGACATGGCCTGCACAAGCTGTACGTCCGCATGGTAGTCCACGTACAGGAGGCGTTCGTCGCCCGTGCCCGGGCGGCCGTCGGTGAGCGCCTCCAGGACCCGTCCGCTGCGCTGGGGTGTCTCGGCGCAGACCCCGCCGTAGACGAGCCCGTCCGGCTGCTGCACGCTGAGCAGCCAGAGGGCGCCCCACTCGACCTGCTGAAGCACGTCCGGCGTGCCGTCCGGGCGGGCGGCCGTGAAGGTACGCGCCGCCACGTCCAGCGTGGCCGCATCGCGGTCGATCCCGAATTCCTCGTAGGCCAGCGACAGCATCCAGACGACGAACCCCTGCGCGTGCACGTTCAGGTCGCAGTCGCCGGCGTCGTGCCATCCGCCCAGGTCCAGGGGCACGTGTTCGCCCGGCCGGTGGGGCGCCGGCCCGGGGCTGTGGGACCGGAAGCCGTCGGGGCCCACGTGGTTGTGCGGCGCCACGACCGCGTCGTCCACGTGGCAGGCCCCGTGGCCGGTCACGGCCGGGCCCAGGTCGACGGCGGCATGGCACATGAAGAACGGGAGGGCGCAGTCCAGCGTCGCCTCATAGAGGCGGTCCTCGAAGATGCTCGTCCGGATCGGGAAGTAGTCGGTGGCGCCGCCGGACCAGACGACGCGGTAGTCGCCGGGCGTGCGCACGTCCGTGAAGTCGAACGCGGCGTACGCGCCCTGGGCCACTGTGGAGGTCTGCGTGGGGCCGAAGCGGCCGTGCTTGACGACCCGCCCCTGGCCGTCCTCCAGGCGCACCTCGTCGGCGGGGCGCGGATCGCCCTCGGCCCATTCGAGCATGACGGCCTTCTCGCCCGCGACCGGGTAGCCGATGCGGCACCAGCGCACGGCCCGGCCGGGCGGCGTCTCGGCCGGCCGGGGCAGCGTGATGAAGAACTCGGTCGTCTCGCGCTCGCCCCTGGGCAGGCCCATGCCGACGACGTAGGCCGGGGTCCGGTATCGCCGCTGGTCGCCGAGCGTGATGCCGTCGGCGCATTCGAAGGTCACGTTCAGCGACGGGTGGTCGGGGCGGCATTCGAGGCGGGTCATGCCGCTCGGGAAGCGGTTCTCGGGGGAGTATTCGAGCGGGTAGGCGAACTCCCGCCCGTCGGCGCGGCCGCGGGCGCCGCCAAACCGCTCGACCGGCAGGAGCACCTGGAAGTTGCCCCAGACGCCCTCCGGCCAGTCGCCCGTGCGGCGGATGCGCACGCGGATACGGTCGCCGTCGATGTCTATCCTCTGTTCGAAGGCGACCTGGGAGCCGCGCACACGGCCCGTGAAGGTCACGGCGCCCGGCGCACGCTCGGCGCGCTTGTCGACCAGGTCCCGGAAGGTCGTGAAGCCGTTGAGGCCGCAGAAGATGCCCATGTTGTGCAGGAGGGGCTTGCTGTCGAAGACGATGTGCACGCCCCCGTTGTCGTCCGTGCAGACCAGGTAGGCGCCCTGGCGGATCAGGCCCCGTCGGGCGGGCTGGGGGCCCTCCGCCGGGTCGGCGCAGGCCGGCCGGGCCGGCGGCATCAGCACAAGGCAGGACACCAGGGCGAGCAGACACCCCATGGGGCGGGTCATCATTCGTTTCCTTTCTGCTGTGAGGGGCTGGGCTCCACGCGGACCAGGCGGCCGGGCAGGCTGCCGCACTCGAGCAGCCGGGCCAGGCGGCGCATGGGCCGTTTGAGGAAGAAGCCCTGGATCTGCACGCGTCCGCCGGCAATGGCCTCGCGGATCGGGGCGGGCGGGAAGAACATCTCGCCGTCGATCAACATGGCCATCTGCCGGCCCGCGTGCAGGGCCGTCACCGCCGCAAACCGCCGTTCGTCCTCCTGGTGGAACTCGAACGTCAGCAGGACGGCCCGCTGCGCGCCGACGGTGTCGAACCCCACGTGCCGGAACCCGTCCACGGCCATGACCGGCTCGCGCAGCACGGCGTAGTGATGCGGGACGGCCTTCAGCTCGTTCAGGCGGGTCAGGATGTGGCGGCGTTCGGTGTAAACCTTCACCTCGTAGCCGTCCGGCAGCCTCTCCGGGCCGTCGACGACCTGCGCGTCGGGGTGCCGGAGGCGGAACTCGGCGCGCCCCTGCATGGCGAGCCATGCCAGGGCGTAGTCGGGGCTCTGGCGGCACCGCACGGAGAACTCGAGGCGATCGGGCGGCAGGGCGCGCACGGCGCAGCGGCCCAGTTCCAGGTCGGTCCGGAGGGCCTTCAGGCGGTTCGAGACGATCTCGACCGTGCGGTTCAGGGCGTCCGGCGACGGGGCGGCCTCGGGGGTCTCCAGCCGGTAGACGACCACGTGGGTGACGGTTGTGGCCCAGGTCCAGACAGCTGCGGCCACGGCGATGGCGCACACGCCGCCGATGGTGACGGCGAAGCTCCGGAGCAGGAACCGGCTGCGGGGCGAAGGATGTGACACGATCGGGGCTCCCCTCCCGGTCGAAGGACGGGGCACTTCAGGACTCCACGGGGCCCTCGGTGTCTTCGGCCGCTGGGGCCGGCGGCTCCCGGCGCGGCTGCAGGTCGATGTGTTCGGCGCGGATGCGGTCTCCCAGGTAGCTTTGGCGGGCGATCGGGTCTTCCAGAATCTCCTGCGCCGTGCCCTGAGTGACGATCTTGCCCTCGCTGAGGATGTAGGCGCGGTCGGTGATGCGCAGGGCCTCGAGCACGTTATGATCGGTGATCAGGACGCCGATGCCCCGGTATTTGAGGCCGACGACGAGGTCCTGGACCTCCCCGACGGCGATGGGGTCCACGCCGGTGAACGGTTCGTCCAGGAGGATGATCTTCGGGTCGCCGCAGAGCGCGCGGGCGATCTCGAGCCGGCGGCGCTCGCCGCCGCTGAGGCTGTAGGCGGGCTGGTCGCACAGGTGCTCCAGGCCGAACTCCTCGAGCATCTCGTCGGTCTTGGTTCGGCGCTCGGCCGCTCCACGCCCCTGCATCTCCATGACGGCCAGCAGGTTCTCGGCCACGCTCATGTTCTGGAAGAGGCTCGGCTCCTGGGCCAGGTAGCTCATGCCGAGGCGCGCCCGGCGGTACATGGGCAGGCGGGTGACGTCGGTGCCCTGGAAGAAGACGGTTCCGCCGGCCGGGCGCACCAGGCCGATGCACATGCGGAAGGCCGTCGTCTTGCCCGCGCCGTTCGGCCCGAGCATGCCCACCGACTCGCCGTCGTCGACGTTGAAGCTGACGTGGTCGACCACGGCGCGGCGGCTGTAGTGTTTGACGAGTTCTCGGGCCTCGAACAGCATCGGCATTCGCAACCCAGGGTGCGAGGTGCGCGGGCATAACGGAGACCCTATTCTATCGCGACGGGGCGCGGCGTTCAACGGGCCGGGGGCGTCGGCCGGGCGTCGGCCGTGGGCGGCTAACCGCCCCGGGGCCAACGGGTTGGGGGGCCGGGAGTTCTTGCAAACGCGGGGGCCTTTCACTATAATCGCCGGGGTTCAGAACTTGAGAGCATGGGGAACTCCGCCTATGGCCACTCGCAAACCCATCGGGCAGCTGCTGTTGGAAAAGGGCCTTGTAGAGAAGGAGCAGATCCAGCGGGCTCTGGAGTATCAGCAGAAGTCGGGCGAGAAGCTGCGGCTGGGCGAGATCCTGGTCCGATTCGGATACGTCACCGCAACCGACGTCCTCAAGTGCGTCGGCGAGCAGTTCGACGTGCGCGTGGTGGACCTGAACAAGGTCCGGCCCGAGGTGGAGGCCGTCGACGCCGTCCCGCGCAACACCGCCCGGATGCACGGGATCCTGCCGCTGAAGAAGACAGGCAACGCGATCGTGGTCGCCATGGACGACCTGGACCTGTGCGCGATCGACAACCTGAAGTTCATCCTGAACATGGACGTCAAGCCGGTCCTGGCGGCCGCCGACGACATCAAGGACGCGATCGAGCGCTTCTACGGCGGCGAAGAGTCCACGATGGACAACATGCTGCGGGAGTTCACCGAGGGCGAGGCGGTCGCCGAGAACGGGACGACCCAGATGATCGGCGACGAGGGCGATGACGCCCCGCTGGTGCGCCTGGTGTTCCTGATCGTCAGCGACGCCGTCCAGGCGCGCGCCAGCGACATCCACGTGGAGCCGATGACCAACCGCCTGCGCGTCCGCTACCGCATCGACGGCGTCTGCCAGGAGGTGGAGTCGCCCCCGAAGCGCCTGCAGAACTCGATCATCGCCCGCCTGAAGCTGATGGCCGGCATGGACCTGGCCGAGAAGCGGAAGCCGCAGGACGGCCGTATCCCGCTGGTCATCAACGGGCAGTCGCTCGACCTGCGTGTGAGCGACATCCCCACGACGGACGGCGAGAGCATCGTCATGCGTATCCTGAGCAAGGAGGCCGCGCGCGTCAGCCTCGTGGAGCTGGGCTTCCACCCGTCCGACCTGGAACACTTCGAGCGCATCATCCGGCGGCCGAACGGCATCTTCCTGGTCACGGGCCCGACCGGCAGCGGCAAGACGACGACGCTCTACAGCGCCCTGAACGAACTGAACCGTCCGGACACGAAGATCATCACCGCCGAGGACCCGATCGAGTACACGTTCCCCGGCATCAACCAGTCCCAGGTCCAGACGGACATCAACCGCACGTTCCCGGTCATCCTGCGCGCCATGCTCCGGCAGGCGCCGGAGATCATCCTGGTCGGGGAGATCCGCGACGAGGAGACCGCCGAGATCGCCGTCCGGGCGGCCCTGACCGGCCACCTTGTCTTCAGCACCCTCCACACGAACGACGCCCCCAGCGCCATCCCCCGTCTGATCGACATGGGGATCAAGCCCTACATGGTCGCCTCGTCCGTGCAGGCCATCATGGCCCAGCGGCTGATCCGGACGATCTGCACGAACTGCAAGGAGCCGTACGAGTATCCCGAACGCCAGCTCCGGGCCGTCGGGCTCGATCCGGAGAGCGTCGAAGGCATCACCCTCTACCGCGGCGCCGGCTGCAACCGCTGCAACGGGTCCGGCTATCACGGCCGGCTGGGCATCTTCGAACTCATGGAAATGAACGCGGACCTGCGCAACCTGACGTTCGCCAAGGCCGCCACGGGCGAGATCCGCGAGAAGGCCCGCTCCTTCGGCATGCTGACCCTGATGGAAGACGGGCTGCGCAAGGTCATCCAGGGCGTCACGACGATCGACGAAATCCTGCGCGTCGCCGGAGGCGTGGAATAGGAGCCGGTCGGCGCCGAACGGGTCGCACGGCGCCGGCGGGAGGGTCCTGCCGGTGCTCGTAATGGTACCTTCAGTCCAGGTGTTCGCCGACTATGATCCAGATTGACAAGCTGCTGTCCACCGCCATCAAGCGCGAGGCCGAGGACATCGTGCTGACCGTCGGCCGGCCGCCGATGCTGCGCTTGAACGGAGCCCTGGAGCCCCTGGCAACCCAGACGCTGACCAGCGAAGACACGACCGGGCTGGTCAAGTCCATCGCCTCCGAACGGTATCAGCAGGAACTGCAGGAGATGGGGTCGGCCGACTTCGGCTTCAACTTCCAGGACAAGGCCGCCTTCCGCGTCGGTGCCTTCCGTCAGCAGGGTCGCATCGCCATCGTCCTGCGGATGATCCCCTCGAAGATCCGGACCTTCAGCGAACTGGGGCTCGGCCCCGTCGTGCAGGAGTTGCTGTTCCGCCCCCGCGGCCTGGTCCTGGTCACCGGCCCGACCGGCAGCGGCAAGACCACGACGCTGGCCACGATGGTGGACCACATCAACAACAACCGCAAGGTGCACATCCTGACGATCGAGGACCCGATCGAGTACCGGCACCCGCATCGCAAGAGCATCGTCAGCCAGCGCGAGGTGGGCGTGGACGTGCCGGCATTCGGCGAGGCCCTGCGCCGCGCCCTGCGGGAGTCGCCGGACGTGATCCTGGTCGGCGAGATGCGGGACCTGGACAGCACCCGCCTGGCCATCAGCGCCGCCGAAACCGGCCACCTGGTCCTGTCGACCGTCCACACGCAGAGCGCACAGAGCACCGTCGAGCGGATCATCGACGAGTTCCCGCCCCAGCAGCAGGCGCAGATCCGCATCCAGCTCGCCAACAGCCTGCTGGCCGTGCTGGCGCAGACGCTCGTGCCGCGCCTCGGCGGAGGCATGGTGGCCGCCTACGAAGTGCTGCTGGTCACCAACGCCGTGCGCCACCTGATCCGCGACAACAAGACGTTCCGCATCGACTCGACGATCCAGACGGGCCGCGACCGGGGCATGCAGCTGCTCGACGATCACCTGCTGCAGCTCTACAAGGAAGGCATCATCGAGCGCACCGACGTGCTGACCCGCTGCCGCTACCCGGAGGAGGTCTCCAACAGCCTCAAGGCCCTGGAGGTCTGACATCCCGCTCAGGTAACCCGTTGGGGTGGAAACAAGCAATGGCGCAAGACCGCGAGAGACGCAGGAAGCTGCTGGGCCGGATCCTGAAAGAGATGAACCTGGTCACCGAGAGCCAGATTCAGGAAGCGCTCGCCATCCAGAAGCAGTCCGGCGGCGCCATCGGCGAGGTCCTTGTCGAGCGCGGCTACATCACGCGGGACGACCTGACCCTTGCGCTGGCCAGCCAGGCCGGCATGGAAGTGGTCGAACTGGATGACCTGGACATCCCCGCCGAGGTCATCAGCCGCGTCTCCCCCTCGGTCGCCCAGGTCTACAAGGTCGTGCCCGTCCGCTTCCGCGACGGCGTGCTCACCGTCGCCCTGGCCGACCCGACACACCTGAAGACCCTGGACGACCTGCGCTTCCTGCTCAACTGTGACCTGCGCGGCGCCGTGGCGACCCCCGCCTCCGTCGACCGCGCGATGAGGAAGTACTACGACACGCAGGAGAACGTCTCCGACGTCCTGAGCCAGCTCCAGGAAGACGTCGAGGAGGCGTTCCAGGACCTGCCCGACACGAGCCAGTCCATCGAGCTGGAAAGCCTCGAGGAAATGGCCAACATCGCGCCCGTGATTCGGCTCCTGAACCTGATCCTCCTGCAGGCCATCCAGGACCGCGCCAGCGACATCCACTTCGAGCCGTTCGAGGACGAGTTCAAGGTCCGCTACCGCGTCGACGGCGTCCTCTACGAAATGGTGCCCCCTCCCAAGCACCTCCACGTGGCCATCACCAGCCGTATCAAGGTCATGACCGGCTCCATGGACATCGCCGAGCGGCGCGTCCCTCAGGACGGCCGGATCGAGCTGAACATCCTCGGCAGCCCGGTCGACCTGCGTGTCTCCACCCTGCCCACGATGTTCGGCGAAAGCGTCGTGCTGCGCGTGCTGGACCGCCGCATGGTCGCGCTGGACGTCAACGAGCTGGGCCTGCGGCGCATCGACATGGACGGCCTGATGGCGCTGGTCAACCGGCCGCACGGCATCGTCCTGTGCACCGGCCCCACCGGCTCCGGGAAGACCACCACACTCTACGCGGCGCTCAAGGAGCGCAACGACATCGGCACGAAGATCATCACGGCCGAAGATCCCGTCGAATACGACATCGAGGGGATCATGCAGATGGAGGTCCACCCCGAGATCGGCGTGGAGTTCGCCACGGCCATGCGCTTCTTCCTGCGCCAGGATCCCGACGTGATCCTCGTCGGCGAGATCCGCGACCGCGAAACCGGCGAAATGGCCATCCAGGCCTCGCTGACCGGCCACCTCGTCTTCAGCACCCTCCACACCAACGACGCCCCGACGGCCATCACGCGTCTGATCGACCTGGGCCTGGAGCCCTACCTGATCAACGCCACACTCGAGGGCATCATCGCCCAGCGCCTCGTGCGCCGCATCTGCGCCAACTGCCGCGAGGAGTACGAGCCGACGCCCGACGCCATCCTGTCCATCGGTGTGCGCCCCGAAGACGTCAAAGGCAAGAAGTTCTACCGCGGCCGCGGCTGCGACCGGTGCAACAACATCGGCTACTACGGCCGTATGGGGGTCTTCGAGGTGCTCGTCATCAACGACGAGCTGCGCGAGATGATGCTCTCGGGCGCCTCGACGCAGGAGATCCGCTCGGCCGCCCGCCGCACCGGCTGCCGCTCCCTGCGCCAGAGCGGCCTGCTGGCCATCTACGACGGCCAGACCACCATCGAGGAGATCTCCCGCTCCACCATCGCCGAGTAACCGGCGGCACGAGGAGATCCAGATCGCTGGCATCCTCAGATTCGCCCCGAACGACGGCCCCAAAGACGCGCACGTCGCGGGCGCCGTGCGTGGCGGCGATACGGAGGATCGCTTCGCGTCTCTTCACTATGTCGGAGTAAGCAGCCATCGAATCCACCTTCACGGGAAACGATGCCGTTCTACCACCCGAGCCCGTGCTGCCTCCACCTGTCGATGGCCCGCTCACGCGCCGGCGAGAAGCATCTCGATGCCGCGGCGCACGATCATGACGCCGATGGCCGCCAGGAGCAGGCTGGCCAGCTTCGAGAGGGCCTTCGAGCCCGCCTTGCCCAGCACCCGGTTCAGCCCCGGCGAGACCCAGAACAGCCCCCCGGCGATCAGCACGTTCACCGTCAGCGCCGCGGCCGTCGGCACGATCCCGTGCTGATTCAGCAGCAGCAGGGACGTTGTCAGGACGGCCGGCCCTGCGATGAGCGGTACCCCGAGCGGCACGGCCCCCAGGCTGTCCGGATCGACCTGCCGCTCCGTCTTCTCCACCGTCACCAGGTCGCGCACGGACAGCACGAACAGCAGCGTGCCGCCGGCCACCATGAAGTCGGCGATCGAGACTCCCAGCAGCGCGAGCACCGCCTTGCCCACGGCCAGGAACAGCAGCCCCACGGCCAGGGCGACCACCAGCGATTGCAGGATGATCCGATGCAGGCGCGGCCCGCTCAGCCCCTCCGTCAGCCCCACGAACATCGGCGTCACGCCCATGGCGTCCACGGCCACGAACAGCGGAACGAAGCAGAGCCAGAAGTCCCTCACGGCCGCCCCTCCCCTTCCGGCGCCTCCACGTCCAGCAGCCGCGCGATCAGCCCCGGCAACTCGCACGCGCTCTGCGCCAGGGCATCGGCGGCCGACAGATCCGCGGCGGTGCCCATGCCGTAGGTGACGCCGATGGCGGGCAGACCGCCGGCGTGCGCCGCGTCCACGTCGATCTCGCGGTCGCCGACCATCACGGCCGGGCGAGCGGGCAGGCGCACGAGCAGTTCACGGATCATGGATGCCTTGCTGTCGCCGTCGCGCTCCAGGTGACGGATTGCGCTGAAGAACGGCCGCAAACCGAACCCGTCGACGACGGCGTCCACGTAGGGCTTCGGGCCGTTCGTGCAGATGGCCAGCGTCGTGCCCTGCGCGCGGAGGGCAGCGAGGACCTCCGGCACGCCCGGGTACAGCCCGCCGGCCTCGGTGACCAGAGCGGTCTCGCGGTCGTCCACCTCCGCCGCGATGCGCGGGCCGAGGTCCGGCCCGGCCAGGGAGCACAGCCAGGCGTGCAGTTCGGGCGTCGGCCGGCCGATGAACGGCCGGATCGCCTCGGGAGGCGGCGCCGGCAGGCCGTGCGCCTCGAAGGTGCGCTGCACGGCCGGCACCGTCACGACGTCCGCCCGGAAAAGCGTGCCGTCCAGGTCGAATATGGCAAGTCCCCTGCGCGTCATGACGCTCCTGTCCGTGATCCCCATCTCACCGTCGCGGCCACCACAGCATACGCGCACCCGCGGGCCGATGCACGTGCATGCGACACTTGCAGGAAGGGCCGCATTTGCGGATAATGTTCCGGCCCCTATCCTGCGTAAGGACCGCAGCATGCGATACGTCTCCACACGCGGCGGCGTGGCGCCGATCGCCTTCCAGCCGGCTGTGCTGATGGGGCTGGCTGACGACGGCGGCCTGCTGATCCCGGAGTCCATCCCCGACGTTTCCGACCGCCTCGACGACTGGCGGGCGCTGGACTATCCCGCCCTCGCGTTCGAGGTCATGCGCCTGTACGCCACGGATGTGCCGGACGAGGGACTGCGCACGCTGGTCGAGGCGACCTACGGGGCATCATACGGCGGGCCGGTTGCGCCCACGGTGCAGGCGGGCCCGCTGCACGTGCTGGAGCTGTTCCACGGGCCGACGCTGGCCTTCAAGGACGTCGCGCTGCAGTTCCTGGGCAACCTGTTCTCGCATATCCTCGGCCGCACGGGCCGCCGTCTGAACATCCTGTGCGCCACCAGCGGCGACACCGGCAGCGCCGCCATCTACGGCTGCCGCGGCCGCCCGGGCATCGACATCTTCATCCTGCACCCGCACGGACGCGTCTCGCCGATTCAGGAACGTCAGATGACGACGGTCCTGGACGAGAACGTCCACAACATCGCGATCGAGGGCATCTTCGACGACTGCCAGGCCATCGTGAAGACGCTCGCCTCGGACCTCGAGTTCAAGGCGGCCGCCTCGCTCGGGGCCGTCAACTCCATCAACTGGGCGCGCGTGCTGGCACAGATCGTGTACTACTTCCGCGCCTGCTTCGACACCTGTGCGGCCACCGGCGCCGACCGCGTCCGCTTCTGCGTGCCGACGGGCAACTTCGGCGACATCCTGGCGGCCTGGTACGCCCTGCGCATGGGCCTCCCCATCGAACGCCTGATCCTGGCCACGAACGAGAACGACATCCTGGCCGGCTTCTTCCGCACCGGACGCTACGAACGCGGCGCGCTCCACAGAACCCTGGCCCCGGCGATGGACATCCAGGTCTCCAGCAACTTCGAGCGCTACCTCTATCACCGGGTCGGACGCGACGCCGGCCGGCTCCGCACGCTGATGCAGGAGTTCGCACGCTCGGGCGCCCTGGCCATCGATCCCGGGCCGGACGGCGTCGTCGATGCGGAGTTCGTTGCGGATTCATGCACCATGGACGACTGCCTGGACACGATCCGCCGCTGGCACCGGGACCACGGCTACCTGCTGGACCCGCACACGGCCGTCGGCGTGGCGGTCGCCGCGCGGCGCATCGCCGCGCGGCAGGATGCCGGCAGCCCCATCGTCTGCGTCGGCACGGCCCATCCGGCCAAGTTCCCGGACGCCATTCGCCGGGCCACGGGCCGGGACCCGGCGCCTCACCCGGCCATCGACGCCCTCATGGACCGGCCGACGCGCTGCGCTGTGCTCCCCAACGACCCGGAGGCCGTCCGTCGGGCCATCCTCAGCGCCCTGGCGTGAGAGGGCGCAGCTGGCCAGGACTCGGTGCGCGCGCGGTCCCTTTGCGCGTGCCGGACTCGGGCAGTATAATCGCCTCGGGCCGGCATCCGCCGTGTGTCCACTCTCGAATCGGCCTGCGGACGGCCGGCGACCGGCCGGATTGCGGAGCAGTATCATTATGACACAGCTTCAGACTGCCAGAGACGGCCGGATCACCCCCCTCATGCGCGAGGCCGCCGCCGCCGAGGGCCTGGAGGCGGAGGAACTGCGCCGGCGGATCGCGGACGGTTCCGTGGTCCTGCCGGCCAACGTCGCCCGACCCGGCCTCCGCGCGGTGCCCATCGGCGCAGGGCTCCGCACGAAGGTGAATGCCAACATCGGCACCTCGCCGGACGGTGGGAGCATGGCGGGGGAGCTGGAGAAGCTCCGGCGCGCCGTCGAAGCCGGCGCCGATGCCGTCATGGACCTGAGCACGGGCAGCGATCTGGACGCCGTGCGGGATGCGGTGGCGGCGCACTGCCCGGTGCCGCTGGGCACGGTGCCCATCTACCAGGCCGCCATCGAAGCCGGCGGGCCGGAGAAGCTGACCGCCGCCGGCTACCTGAGGGCATTCGAACGGCACGCGGCCGGCGGCGTGGACTTCGCCACCGTGCATGCGGGCGTCCGGCGGGCCGCCATGCCGCTGGTCGAACGCCGCGTAATGGGCGCCGTCAGCCGGGGCGGCGTCTTCCTGCTCAAATGGATGGCCGCGCACGGACGGGAGAGCTTCCTGTACGAGCAGTTCGACGACGTCCTGGCGATCGCCCGTGCGCACGACGTGACGATCAGCCTGGGCGACGGCCTTCGGCCCGGCTGCATCGAAGACGCGACCGATGAGGCCCAGCTTCACGAGCTGTCCGTGCTGGGCGAGCTGACTCAGCGCTGCCGCGAGGCGGGCGTGCAGGTCATGGTCGAGGGGCCGGGACACGTCCCGTTGAACGAGATCGAGCGGAACGTGCGCCTGGCCAAGGAACGGTGCGCCGGAGCGCCGTTCTACGTGCTCGGCCCGCTGCCGACGGACGTGGCGCCCGGCTTCGACCACGTGGTGGCCGCCATCGGCGGCGCGCTGGCGGGCGCCCATGGGGCCGACTTCCTCTGCTACGTCACGCCGAAGGAACACGTGGGGCTGCCGGGCCCCGAGGACGTGGCCCAGGGCGTGACGACGGCCCGCATCGCGGCCCACGTCGCAGACGTGGCCAAGGGCGTCCGAGGCGCCCGCGAGTGGGACGGCGCCATGGCCCGGGCCCGCGCCGCACGCGACTGGAGCGCCATGGCCGAGCATGCGCTGAGCCCCGACCGGTTCTCCGAGATGCTGGCCGGCGAGAAGAAGGAAGACCGCTGCTCCATGTGCGGCGAGTTCTGCGCCGTCAAACTCTACATGGACGACCTCGGCAGGCGGACAGAGGGCTGAGGGCGCCGTTCGGGCGGACGGGGGCGCGAATCCCCCGGGCTGCCGGGGAGGACATATGGGGAGCTTCGACACGGATGTCTCGGTTCTCAGGGAAGAGATCGCCGAGCTGCGGCACACGCGCAACGCCGTCATCCTCGCGCACTACTACCAGCGGCCGTCGGTCCAGCACATGGCCGACTACACCGGCGACTCCCTGGAGCTGAGCCGGATCGCTGCCGAGACGAGTGCGGACGTCATCGTCTTCTGTGGCGTGCGCTTCATGGCCGAGACGGCCGCCATCGTCAACCCCACGCGCACCGTTCTGCTGCCCGAGCCGGCGGCGGGATGCGGCCTGGCCGAGATGGCCGGCGCGGAACTGATCCGGCGCAGACGCGGCGAACTCCCCGCCAACACCGCCGTGGTCAGCTACGTCAACACCTCCGCCGAGGTCAAGGCGGAATCCGACATCTGCTGCACCTCCGCCAACGCGGTCGCCGTCGTCGAGTCCCTCCCCCACGAACACATCCTGTTCGTCCCGGACCGCAACCTGGCCTCATACGTGGCCGAACAGACCGATAAGCACATCATCCCCTGGGACGGGCACTGCTACGTGCACGATCCCAACATCAGCACGGGCACCGTGCGCGAGCTGAAGCGCCTCCACCCGCACGCCGTCGCCATGGCCCATCCGGAGTGCAATCCCGCCGTGCGACGTCTGGCGGATTTCGTCGGCAGCACCTCCCAGATGCTTCGCTACGCGGCCGAATCGGAGAAGGACTCGTTCATCGTCGCCACCGAAGAGGGGTTCGTCCAGACCCTGCTGGACCGCAATCCGCAGAAGGAGTTCTTCTCGACCGGGAGCGTCTGCGCGTCCATGCACCTGACCACGCTGACATCCGTCCGCCGGGCCCTCGACCGCATGAGCAACGTCATCCGGGTGCCCGAACCCGTGCGGGAGAAGGCGGCCGCCGCGCTGAACCGCATGCTGGAAGTCCGGTAGATGCCCGCCGCCCGGCCGCTCGAGGCGGGGGGAGAGCGCCCATGACGACCGCCATCGGCATCGACGTGGGCAGCGCCGCCGTGAAGGTGATGGCCCTTGTCGACGGACGCCCCGCAGCCTGGCTGGAGGAGCCCACCCGCCCCGCCGTGGCCGAGCAGAGCCGCGCGCTCGCAGGGCAGGCGCTCGACCGGATGGGCCTGTCGGCCGGCGCCGAGGCCGTGCCACTGTGTGCCACCGGCTACGGCCGCAACCTCGTGCCCGGCGCCCGCACGCGCATCAGTGAGATCATGGCCAACGCGGCCGGCGCCGCCTGGCTGGCCGACCACTGGGCGGAGCTGCGCGGCCTCTTCGGCGCCCCGCCGAACCCCCCGCACCTCGGCGGAGGCTTCCGTACCATCCTGGACGTGGGCGGCCAGGACAACAAGGTCATCGTCCTGGATCCGGACGGCATGATCCGCGACTTCTTCATGAACGACCGATGCGCGGCGGGCACGGGACGCTTCCTGCAGGTGATGGCCCGGGTGCTGGAACTGGACCTGGCCGGCCTGGACGATCTGGCGCTGTGCGCCGGGAAGCCGGCGCCCATCACCAGCGCCTGCACCGTCTTTGCGGAGTCCGAGGTGATCTCCCTCCTGGCCGAGGGGGTGGCCCGCGAAGAGGTCGCCGCCGGCGTGTTCGCCAGCGTGGCCGCCGGCGTGGCCGCCCTGCCGGCCGCGGGCGCCTGGCAGGAACCGCTGCTGTTCGACGGGGGGCCCTCGCGCAGCCGCGCCCTGCAGGCGGCCCTGGCCCACCGGCTGGGCATCCAGCCGGCCGTGGCGCCCTGCGGCCAGTTCACCACGGCGCTGGGGGCCTGCCTGATGGCGGATGCCGCTGCCGGATGACCGTTGGACTCTGCGCGTTCAAGGGTTATGATCGACAGAAGGCTGCATGAGGCAACGGGCCACTGGTTCCTGAGGGGGGGGCTGATGAAACGGGCAGTCTGCGTGATACTGGCGATCGGTCTGGCTGCCGCCGCAGCGGCGGCCCAGCAGGGGACGGCCGCCCCCGTCGTGGGGGAGGTCAAGATCCCCGTGCGCCACTACAAGAGCCTGTCGCCCAACGTCGTCTACCGCGCCGCACTCGACGGCGTGAACGCCGACGTGCGCTTCCGCGACGCGTACGCGGGCCGGGCCGACGTGCCCGCGGGGCTCGGCACCGTCAGGGCCCGGGGCGGCGACCATCCCGTCGCCGTCGCCTTCCGCACCCAGGCCGGACTGCTGTGCCTGGTGCCGTCCACCGGCCTGGAGGCCCTGCGGAACCTGTTCCGCCTGCCGCCGCAGCAGCCGCTGACGCCGCAGGTGCTCCGAGGCCCCCTGGCCGTGAACGCAGGCCAGCAGATCACGGTCGAAGGCGCCCTGGTCGGCAAGGGAACCGCTCAGAAGCTGGTGCTGGTCGACTCCGTGTTCACCTACGACGCCCAGGTCCCCGAGGTCCAGCGCGAGGTGGAGCTGCTCTGGCAGGGCGCGACTGCGCCCTTCGTGATCGACCGGCCCGGCCGTGTGGCCGTCTCCGTGCCGTGCGCGGCCGTGCCGGGGCAGACGGTCGAGGCCGCCGTCACCGTTGAGGCCCTGTCGCCCGATGCGCTCCTGGACCGCCTGGCCGCGGTCACGGCCGTCCGCGAGGGCCGGCCCGGCACGCGGAAGGCCTACGGGCAGTACGACGCCAACACCGTCTACCGCCATGCGTCGGCCGACAACCCCGTCAACGTGGACTTCACGGACACCGTCTCGGGCGTCTTTCGCACGGGCCTGCCTCGCGAACTCCTGACGGTCAGGGCGCTGCGCAACGACATGCTGGTCGACCTGCCGACCGGTCTCGCCTTCGAGGTGGCCAGCCAGGTGGTCTGCCTGGTGCCGTCGGACATGCCCACGCCGCTGGCGCGCGCATCCACGGCCGTCCCGGGCGAACGCGTGCGGATCCGCGGCACCACGGCCGGCCGCCGGGGCGGCTACTCGATCGTGTCGGTGGACTACGTGGGCTTCCCGGAGCAGGATGCGGAGGCTCGCGACGCCTGGCTGGTCCGGTTGGAGTGGCCGGGCACGCGGCCGAGGGAGTTCTGGGACTTCGGCCTCTACCGGCTCAGCGACCTGCCGTGTCCGGGCGCGCCGGCCCGCACGCAGGCGCTCCAGGTGTTCCTCAGCGAGTTCCGGCGGCTGGAGGTCGCCGTGCCGGTCCCTGCCGGGGCCGGCGCCGGGGGCTGAGGGCGCCCGCTCAGGACTGCGCGTCGGCGGCCAGTTCCCTGCCGCGCGCCATGGCGCGTTCGTTGAGGTCCAGCAGTTCCGGGCGCCGGCGGCCCAGCAGTTGGGCCATTGCGGCCTGGCATGCCTCGAGCCCGACCAGTTGCGTCAGGCGCAGGAGCGCGCCGAGCATGATGACGTTCGCGACGCGGACGTCGCCCATCTCGGCGGCGATCTCGGTGGCCGGCAGGCGCACGAGCCGCCGGGCGGCCCCCGCGCCGTCCGGGCCGACCACGACCGTCGAGGCGTTCACCAGCATCAGGCCGTCCGGCCTGAGCAGGGGCGCGAAGCGGTCGTAGGAGGGCTGGCTGAGGACCACGAGGGTGTCCGCCTGCTCCACCACGGGGCTGTAGATCGTGCCCGTGCCGATGACGATCTGGCAGTTCGCCGTGCCGCCGCGTACTTCCGCTCCGTAGGACTGCATGTAGGTGACGTTCTTGCCCTCATGCATGGCGGCGGTGCAGAGCAGCTTGCCCAGCGTCATGATGCCCTGGCCGCCGAAGCCGGCCACGATCAACCTGCATTCGTCCGTCTCGGGTAGAACGGCCACGTGCGGGAACCTCCAGTGGGGGCGGCTCACTGCCCGGCCTTCACGTCGCGGATGATCCCGACGGGGAAGGTCTTCGTCAACTCATCCTGAACGTAACGGCATGCCTCGGCCGGCGTCATGCGCCAGTAGGTCGGACAGGGCGAGAGCACTTCGATCAGGGCGAACCCGACCCCGTCCATCTGGTAGCGGAAGGCCTTCTTCAGCAGGGCCTTGGTCCGGCGGATGCTGGACGGGTCGGCCAGCATGGTGCGCGCCAGCAGGGCCGGAGCGTCCAGCCGGTCCAGGAGTTCGCAGACGCGGATGGGGTAGCCCATCTCCACGTCGCGGCCCCGCGGGCTGGTCGTCGTCTTCTGGCCGATCAGAGTCGTCGGCGCCATCTGGCCCTGGGTCATGGCGTACACGGTGTTGTTGATGAAGATCACGGTGATCTTCTCGCCCCGGTTGGCGGCGTGGATGGTCTCGGCCATGCCGATCGAGGCCAGGTCGCCGTCGCCCTGGTAGGTGAAGACCACCTTATCCGGATGAATGCGCTTGATGGCCGTGGCCACCGCGGGGGGGCGGCCGTGCGCCGCCTCGCTCCAGTCGATGTCCACGTAGTCATAGGCCAGCACGGCACAGCCGACGGGGGCGATGCCGATGGTCCGCTCGCGGATGTCCAGCTCGGCGAGCAACTCGGCCAGCAGGCGGTGCATGATGCCGTGGCCGCAGCCGGCGCAGTAGTGCGTGCTGACGTCCAGAAGCGCCCCGGGGCGCTCGTAAAGGGCGTCGCGGGCGGTCTTCTGCACATCCTGTGTACTCATCTGCCCCTTCCTCCGGGCCTCAGGCGAAGAAGTCCTCGATCGCGCGCACGACCTCGGCGGCGGTCGGCACGCGGCCGCCCATCCGGCCCAGCAGTCTCACGGGCGTGGCGCCGTCAATGGCCAGACGCACGTCCTCGATCAGTTGGCCGGCGCTCAGTTCCACGCTCAGCACCCCGCGCGCCCCCTGGGCCTGCCGGGCCAGGGCGGCATACGGGAACGGCCAGAGCGTGATCGGCCGGAACAGGGCGACGCTCAGCCCCAGCGAGGCGGGCGGCTGTTCCACAACCTGGCGACAGATGCGCGCCGGCGTGCCGTAGGCCACCAGCACGACGTCGGCGTCCGGCGGGCCGACCTGCTCAGAGCGCGTCTCCTCCGCGCAGATGCGGTCATACTTGGCCTGGATGCGCTCGTTCAGCTCGGCCAGGGCGTCCACCGTGTGGCGGTAGGAGCGGATGGTGTTCCGCGCACGGCCGGGCTCGCCGGTCAGCGCCCAGGGCTTCTCCGGAGGCGACGGGGGCGGCAGGTGGTCGAAGCGCGTCGGCTCCATCATCTGGCCCAGCAGCCCGTCGCTGAGCACCACGACGGGGTTGCGGTAACGGTCTGCAAGGTCGAACGCGTCGTAGGTCAGGTCGCAGACCTCCTGCACGGACGCCGGCGCCAGGCAGAGCGTGCGGTAGTCGCCATGGCCGCCGCCGCGCGTGCTCTGGAAGTAGTCGCCCTGGGACGGGGCGATGTTGCCCAGCCCCGGCCCGCCCCGCTGCACGTTCACGATGACGGCGGGCAGCTCGCTGCCGGCCAGGTAGGAGATGCCTTCCTGCTTCAGGCTGACGCCCGGGCTGCTGGACGAGGTCATCGTCCGCGCGCCGGCCGCCGATGCGCCGTAGACCATGTTGATGGCCGCCACTTCGCTCTCGGCCTGGATGAAGGTGCCGCCGCGCAGCGGCAACTGGTCCGCCATGAAGGCGGTCAGCTCGTTCTGCGGGGTGATCGGATACCCGGCGTAGAGCCGGCAGCCCGCGCGGATGGCCGCCTCGCCCGCCGCTTCGTTGCCGCTGATGAGAACCCGTCCTTCGTTGTCCTGCACGGCCTTATCCTATCCTGTTGCAGTGCCGGGGACTATTTCGTCGCGGACGCGTCCGCCTTGCCGGTCCGGCGGCCGATGCGAAACACCTCCACCGCCGCGTCGGGACAGACCGCCGTGCACCGCAGGCAGCCGGTGCACTCCACGTCGGGCTGGACGACGGCCGCCTGCACGCCGCGCTTGTTCGGGCGGGGGTCAATGACCAGCTTGCCGTGCTCGCAGAACGCCACGCAGAGGCCGCAGCCCTTGCAGTAGCGCTCCAGGATGATGACCTCGAATCGTCTATCTGTCATAGCGCGGTTGCCCTCTCCAGTCCAACTTGTTCTCCAGCGTGCTGAAGAAGGCGTTCCTTCCCGTTTGAATCAGCTTGAGCGGGCGGTCCGCCTTGCGCACGCGGACCGCGTCGCCTTCGCGCAGTTCCTCGTTCACCTGGCCGTCTACGGTCAGGCCCGGACGCTCGGCCCACTGCCGCGGCACGATGGCCAGCGTCAGGTGCGCGGGCAGCACCAGCGGGCGGTTGCTCAGGGTGTGCGGGCAGATGGGGGCAACGACCATGGCCTCCATGTCCGGGTGCACGATGGGACCGCCGGCCGCCAGGCTGTGCGCCGTCGAGCCCACGGGCGTCGCCACGATCAGTCCGTCGGCACGGTAGGTCACCATCGGCTCGCCGCCCACCTCCAGGTCCAGCGTGATGATGCGCGAGAGCGACGTGCGGCCGACGACCACGTCGTTCAGCCCGACGGTCGAGAGCACCGTTTCGCCGTCCCGCACCAGTTCGCAGGCCAGCATCATGCGGTCAACCACCAGGCAGCGCCCGTCCAGGACGTCGGCGAGCACGGCCTGACTGCTCTCGGCGTCCGTTTCGGTCAGGAAGCCGAACTTCCCCAGGTTCACGCCCAACAGCGGTATGCCGTGCGGCGCCAGATCGCGCGCGGCGCGCAGCACGGTGCCGTCGCCGCCGAGCACCAGGGCGAAATCGGCCCCGCCGGGCCCGACCGGGACCTCCAGGTCCAGGTCCACACGCACCTCGGCCCGCCGGGCCAGCCAGGGCTCGAGTTCGGCCACGGCCCTGTGGACGGCGTCCTTGGCGCGGTTTCCGACGATGATGACCTTCTTCGGTGCCATCGGCTCTCGCAGGGACGCCGCCTACTGCGCCGGCCCCTCGAACGGCTCCTCCTTCAGGTCTCCGTCGAGCGTCTCCACCAGCTTGCGGACCTTCAGCTCGGCCTCTCCCAGCAACGTCTGGCAGCGCTGGAAGGCGGCAATCCCTTCCTCGTACAGCCGCAGCGACTCGTCGAGGGTCAGGTTGCCCTCCTCGAGGCGTCGCACGATCTCCTCCAGCTTCCGGAGGGCCTCCTCGAAGGTCGGCGCCGCGTCCTCGGACGCCTGGCGGGCGCTCTCGTCGTCAGCCATCGGGAACCCCGGTCCTGGAGTGAACGCAGCCCGCCGGCATGTCCGCCGCCACACGCGGGCTCGTCGCCATTATAGTGTACGGCCCGGGGGCAATGGAAGCTCCCCCTTCACCGTCCCGGTGCCGGCAGGTCCGGTGGAGGGCCGGCGAGCACGTCCGGCCCGATTGCGCGGGGTGGCCGTTTGCGGTAACATGGCCGTTGTGGCGCCGGCGGCACGGCGGGGGCGTCCGGGGCGTGCGGAGAGCCATTTGCAGGGAGGCGCTGGGATGCCTGAACTGTTCTCGGCAAAGGAGCTGATCGAGGTGGCCATCCGGGAGGAGCATACCGGGGCCGTCTACTACCGGGCCGTGGCCGAGGCCGCGGGAACGGACGAACTGGCGGCGTTCGCCATGACCGTGGCCCACATGGAGGACGAGCACGAGGCCGAGTTCCGGTCGCTGCTGGAGAGCCTGGGGCCGCCGCGGCCGCCGGCGGAGTCCTACGAGGGCGAGTACGGGGCCTACATGGCCTATCTGCTGGAGGGCCGCATCTTTCCGACCGGGCGGGACGGGGTCGAACTGGCCCGAAACCAGCCCGACGACCGGTCGGCCGTCGAGACGGCCCTGGAGCTGGAGCGCAACACGCTCCTGTTCTACCACGAGATGCTGCCGTTCGTGCCCGAAGAGCACCATGACCTGCTCAACGGCATCATTGCGGAGGAGCGACAGCACGTGACGGACCTGGCCCGCTACCACCAGAGGCACTTCTGAACGTCGTTGCGGAAGTCGCGGCGGGCTCGAGGGAGTCCGCAACGTCCTCAACGGCCGCCGGTTCCGTCAGGGGGGCCGCCTGGGCGTCCATGTGCCCGGCGATGCGTTCCAGCGCGTCGCGGATCTGCGTCAGCAGCTCCTGCCGGTCGTCCGCAACGGCCCGCATCTGCTCCACGTGCCGGTCGTTCAGGGCGGCCTGCAGGCTCGCGCGGACGGACACGACGGTGGCGAAGAAGGCCAGGATCAGGCAGATGAGCCATCCCATCATCTGAGTCGTGTTCATTTCGTCTCCCCTTCCTGTGGAATTCGGGCGGGCGGGGCCTGCACGGGGGCTCCGGGGCCGTCCGCACTGGCGAACTGCATGCGACAGAGCCGGAAGTACTCGCCCTGCAGGGCCAGCAGTTCCTCGTGCGTGCCCTGTTCCACGATCCGGCCGCGGTGGAGGACCACGATGCGGTCGGCATGGCGCACCGTGGACAGGCGGTGGGCAATGACCAGCGTCGTGCGGCCCTCCATGAGCGTCCCGAGCGCCTTCTGGACGAGCATCTCGGACTCGGCGTCCAGGCTCGACGTCGCTTCGTCCAGGATCAGGATGGGGGCGTTCTTCAGCAGGGCACGGGCGATGGTGATGCACTGCCGCTGGCCGCCCGAGAAGCGGTCGCCGGCCTCCCCGGCGACCGTCTCATAGCCCTCCGGCAGGCCGCGGATGAACGCGTCGATATTGGCGGCGGCCGCCGCCTGGCGCACCTCCTCGTCGTCGGCGCCCGGCTTCCCGTAGCGGATGTTCTCGGCGATGGAGCGGTTGAACAGGAACGGATGCTGCCCCACGATGGCGATCTGATCCATCAGGCTGTGGCGGCCCACATGGCGCACGTCGATGCCGCCGACCAGCACGGCGCCGTCGGTGACGTCGTAGAAACGGGGGATCAGGTCCAGCAGGGTGCTCTTGCCGGCCCCGGTCTCGCCGACGATGGCGTAGGTCTTGCCGGCCGGCACGAAGAGGCAGATGTCCTTCAGAACGGGTTCGTCGCCGTATGAGAACCAGACGTTGCGGTACTCGATGCCGTTGCCGACCGAGTCCAGGTCCACCGCGTCGGGGGCATCGCGGATGTCCGGTTCGGAGTCGACGATCTCGAACAGGCGGTTGACGCTGGCCGTGCTGCGCTGGAGCGAGTTGTAGGCCTTGACGATGCGGCGCACCCGGCCCTCGATCAGGCCCAGCGCGATGATGCAGCCGAGGGCCTCCTTCAGCTGCAGGCCGCGGTTGGCGACCAGCCAGTCGGCCACCATGAGCACCAGCGTCGTGGCCAGGACGCCTCCCAGGAAGTGCGGCAGCACGCCGGCCCAGGCCTCGCTGCGGACGAGCTTGAGGGCCCGCTGCACCTGGGCATGGTTCCGCGTCCGGAACTCCTCGCGCTCCGCCGTCTCCATGTGGAAGGCCTTGACCACGCGGATGCCGTTGAGCATCTGTGTGACGGCATCGGTCACATCGGCCAGCCTTTCCAGCATCTTGCCGGCTCGGCGCCGGATGCGGGAGCCGAAGCGGCTGATGACGAAGATGAACGGCGGGGCGGTCAGCGACGAGATCAGGGCCAGTTCGGGGCTGTACCACAGGGCCAGGCCAATGAACATGACCAGCATGAGCGGGTCCATGATGATCTTGCTGAAGATCACGCCGAGCGCCGTCTCGGTGCGGCTGATGTCGTTCGTGAGGCGGCTGACGATGTCGCCCGTGCGGTGGCGCGCGAAGTAGCTCAGGGACAGATCGCTGAGGCGGTCGAAGACGGCCACGCGCATGTCCGCAAGCACGTTCCAGACCACGCGCCCGCTCAGGTACTCCTGCAGGAAGCCCGCCGCCAGGAACGGCGGGCCGATGGCGAACAGCAGCACGAGGGCGATGCGTGTCAGGCTCAGATCATCCAGGAGCCAGGCGGAGACCCTCCGCACGATGGGCAGGCCCAGGAACCACTCCTTCGTCTTCTCCCTCAGGCCGGTGAAGGCCGGCTCCTGCGCGCCGTCGTGCCCGTCTTCCTCCGGCATGGGCGCGACCTCCGCCGGGACGACGGGCTCCGCGATCCGATCCGCCTGGACCGCCTGTGCGGGGGCGCCGTCGCTCCGGAATGCGTCGATCAGCGGATGGATCAGCAGCACCGCGCAGAGGGCGGCGGCCGAGTAGACCATCATGCAGCAGAGCGCCAGCACGATGGTCCGCCAGTAGGCGAACCCGTAGCGGTAGAAGCGCAGGAGATTCCTGTAGCTCTGTCCGGCACGTTCACGCATCGGGACGATGACCTGACAAGGTGACGCAGAAAGAGACACGGCCCGCCGGGCCGGCCCCGGGCCGTCCTGAGGCGACGATCATAACCGGCCCCGCGCCCGACGGTCAAGCCGGCGGCCGTCCGGCCAGGGGCAGGTCCAGTTCCATGACGGTGCCGTGCGGCGCGCTCCGGCAGACGATCGAGCCGCCCGCCTGACGCAGGCGCTCCCGCACGATGCTCAGCCCCAGGCCGGTGCCGCCGGGCTTGGTAGTGAAGGCGGGCTCGAAGACCCGCTCCAGCAGTTCCCCGGGGATGCCCACGCCCGTGTCCGCAACCGAGGCCGTCAGCCGGCCGTCGGCCGACTGCGCCGAGACCCGCAGCCGCCCACCCTCCGGCATCGCCTCCAGGGCGTTGAGCAGCAGGTTGAAGAGGACCTCCTTCAGCTCGTCCTCGTTCGCCGCGACCGGGAGCAGGTCCTCCGGCAGGTCGGTCTCCAGGCGGCAGCCGCGCCGCTCGAACTCGTGGTGCAGCACCTGCAGAACGGTCTGGAGCACATCGGCGAAGTCGGCGGCGCGATCCCCGTCTGCGGGCGCCCGGGCATAGCGGAGCAGGCCGCTGACGGTGCGGTTGAGGCGGTTGATCTCCTCGACGATCAGATCGCTCTCCTCCACCTCGATCCCGCGCGCCTCCAGGTCCTCGGCCAGGCACTGGACCAGCGACTTGATGGAGCTGAGGGGGTTGCGCACCTCGTGGGCGACGCTGGCGGCCAACTGCCCCAGGCTGACCAGCTTCTCCCGTCCATAGAGGCGGCGCTGGAGCCGCATCGTCTCCTGGATCAACTCCGCCCGGCCCATGGCGTCGGCGATCCGGTTCGCCATGACGACCAGTTGCTCCGAGGCGTCCTCGCTCAGCGGCAGCACGGCCGGCGACCGCCCGACGGCAATCAGGCCGCAGTGGCGCCCGGCCTGCACGACCGGGTAGACGCTGTAGGCCCCCAGCTTCCGCATCGCCGTCAGACAGGGCGCGTTGCGGACCTCCTGGCGCTCCAGCCAGGCGGACCCGGACGTCTCGCAGACGGCGAGGATCGCGTCGAAGTCGGCCTCGGAGAACGTGCGCGGCGTCCGGCTGCCGTAACGGGCGATCCGGTCCTCGCGGCGCAGCAGGATCGTGGCGCTGCGCACCCTGCAGCCGTCCCGGATGGCCCGACAGACGCGTTCGAGGGCCTTCTGCGGCTCGACCATGGGGTCCGCCAGCACGTCCTGATTGACCACGCTCAGCCGCTGTGCGGCGTCGGCGCTGCGGGGGAAGACCACCAGCCGCAGCAGCCGGCGCAGTCCGTCGCCCATGCGGGGGAACAGGTAGACGAGCCCGATCACCAGGATCGCCTCGACCAGGGGCGTGTTGAGTCCCTCCACGCGCTGCCCGAGCCAGAGCGACAGCTCGCGGATCAGGACGTAGTAGATGCCGATGGCCAGAAGGGTCAGGAACGCGTAGAAGATGCTGCGGCGCAGGACGAACTCGAGGTAGTTGTGCCGGTAGACGTAGTAGGCGAAGACGACGCCCGGGAACAGCGCGGCCAGGCCGACCATCAGGTCGCCCTCGGACGCCGGCCGCAGCGCCGCCGCCTGGCCCTCCATCAGCAGGGGGCTGGCCATCAGGGCCCCGGCCACCAGCACGATGCCCCAGAACAGCATCCGGAACAGGCGCTCCTCGTGCACGTCCCGCACGCGCCGGACCTGCCGGAAGCAGACCCATGCGCTCGAGACCAGCGAGAGGGCCAGCCAGGCGGCGAAGGCGCGACCCGCCGGCCCGGCGCTGACCGGCGCCAGGCGGGCCTCGCCCCCGATGATGTGCACCAGGAGGACGGCGAACGGCAGCACCGGCAGAACCAGCGCCCCGCCCAGCAGCCCCAGGACCCGGCCCGGCAGCCGCCGCTTCCGCTCGTGGAAATACAGGAGCGCCATCAGAAGAAGAAGGCTGGGCACCACGGCCACGCCCAGGCAGCAGAACACGTCCGTCACCCGCACGATGGCCGCCGGGCGACGGCCGATCAGAAGCTCCGCCGACCGGTCCAGCGCGTTGCCCAGATACCAGAGCCCCGCGCTCGCACCCAGGAACAGCAGGATCATCTCGCTGGCCGTCTTGCCGCGCCGGCGCACCACCAGGCCCGTCAGGACGCCGTAGAGCACGGTGCCGAGGATGTAGACGATTGTGGACGCGATGGCGGCCATGGCCACCGTATGCTATCCCTGCCAGCCGAACCTGTCAACGCGGCCGGCCGGCCGGCCCAAGACGCCGATTGACAGCGGTGGAGTCCTGCTCCTACAATCACCTGTGATTCTCCAGGGAGGGGGGAAGGTGCCGGAACAAGCGTCAACGCCCGAAGGGCTCCGACGGGGTTCGGTCGTCGGCGGCCTGACCCTGGCCGACTGCCTCACGACCGACCAGTTCAGCTCCCTGTGGCTCGCCCGACCCCCCAGGGATGCCCGGCCCGACACCTGCATCCGCGCGATCCCCGTCGCCAACCTGCAGACCCCCCGGGCCCAGGCGCGGCTGACCGAGGAACTGACCTTCTGGCAGGACCTCTCCGGCCGCTGCGCGGTCGACCTGTACGACCGCCGTCCGGACCGCCGGCACTACGTCATGGTCATGCGGTACATCCCCGGGGGCTCGCTGGCCGACCACCTCGGGGACGCCGATACGGACGACCGGATCGAGCACCTCGCCCTGGACTTCGCCTCGGCCCTGCGGGAACTCCACGGGGCGACCGGCGCTCACGGAAACCTGAAGCCGTCGAACGTCTTCGCCCTCCCGGGCGGCGGCGTCCTGTTCAGCGACTTCGCCATCGGCCTGTGGGCCGACGAGTGGGAACGGGGGTGCAGCGCCCTCGAACCCCACCTGATCCACCCCTATCAGGACCCGCAGCAGCGCGCAAACGTCCGGGACTTCGATACGCGCTCGGACGTGTACGCCTTCGGCCGCATCCTGCAGCACCTCCACACGGGCGTCCAGCCGGACCTCGCCGCCCCCGCGCCGCCCATCGATGAGAGCCGGTGGCCCGGGCGGCTGGGCTCGATCGTCCAGAGGTGCCTGGCCCCCGAGCGCGCCGACCGGCCCGCGGACGGGTTCGAGCTGTTCGACGTTCTCAGCAGCAGCATCGTCCTGGTGGTGGGCGACGGGCCGGCCGGCCCGGCCTTCCAGGACACACCGGCGCGCGAGACGGACCCGGGCGCCCTCCGGGAGGAGGCCAGCCGGCTCTCCGAGGAGGGCCGGCTGGCTGCCGCGCTGGACATCCTGGAGTCGCTGCCGCCCGACACCGAAGGGGTGACCGCGCTGATCGACGAGATCGAGCGCCGGCACCAGGCATGTGAGACCCTCCTTCAGGAGGCCGTGAGCCTGGCCGAGATGGGCAAGCCGGAATCCGCCCTGGATACGATTGCCCGGGCCGAGTCGCTCTGCGCGGACAGCGACACCCTGCTGGCGATCAAGGCGGACCTCGCCGTCACCGTGGCCTCCACCGCGCGGGAGACGGCCGCCTCCGCAGAGGACGTGGCCGCCCCGCGCGAGGCGCTCCCGCAGCCGCTCGTGGACGCGCTGGAGTCAGAACGATACCCGGTGGCCCGCACGCACCTGGAGACGTTCATCCTGGCCGGCCCCCTGAGCGACGAAGGTCTTGCCGCCGTCGCCCGCTTCCGCAAGGGGCGAATGCACAGAGCGTTCTGCGACAGCATCGCCGAGGCCCGCCGCCTCTACGTGCTGGGCTATCGCCGCAAGGCCGGCCGGGCCTGGCTGGAGGCCGCCGCCTGGCTGCCCAACGGGCCGGAGCGCAGTCGTCTGCGCGCCATCGCGGCCGCCGCCGAGCGCGGGACCCTCGTGCTGGACGTGGACGCACTGGGCCTGGCCGACCTGCCGCCGGGGGAGGCTGCAGCGCGCTTCGCCGACGCCCGGCCCTTGCGCCCCCTGCTTGTCGCCGTCGCGGTCATCCTGGTGCTGGCCGCCGCCCTGCTGCTGCTCACGACCTGCGCCGGGAACTGACCGCGCCGCTTCCCCCCGCTTCGGAATTCCCCTTGACGTCGTTGCCGTCGGCAGGCTATTATGAACATATGTTCAAAATGAGGCGCGGATGCCCAGGAACAAGAAACAGCGTTTCATCTGTCACAGGCCGCCCGTGACGGTGTTCAAGCCGGCGGGCGTGCCCACGCGGGCCCTGCAATGGGTGCGGCTGGGGCTGGACGGCTACGAGGCCATCCGCCTGGCCGACGCGCAGGGGCTGAGCCAGGAGGAGGTGGCCGAGCGGCTGGGGGTGTCCCGGCCGACGGTCAGCCGCATCCTGGCCGAGGCGAGGCGGACGGTGGCCCGGGCACTCTCGGAGGGCCACGCGCTGGCCATCGAGGGCGGGCCCGTGCAGTTCATGCCGCCGCCCTTCCCCGGACGCCCGGGCGGCCCGGGCCGGGGCCGGCACGGATGGGGCTGGCGACAAGGAGGAGGATAGAGCGATGCCATTGGGACAGGAACAAGGACAGGGACGCGGCGGGGGCGGACAGGGCGGCGGCCGGGGCCGGGGCGGCGGATTCGGCCTGGGGCCCGGCGGCCACTGCGTGTGCCCGAGCTGTGGCGCGCAGGCGCCGCACCAGCGCGGAACCCCCTGCTACCAGATGAAGTGCCCGAAGTGCGGAGCGCAGATGACGCGGCCGCGTTGACACGCGGGCGCGTTGACACGCGGGCGCGTTGACACGCGGGCGCGTTGACACGCGGGCGCGTTGACACGCGGGCGCGTTGACACGCGGGCGCGGTGAACTGAAATCGAATCGTTACCTTTTTCCATAGAGGAGGTCTGGCCATGCCAGGCGGAGACGGATCTGGACCGATGGGGATGGGACCGATGACGGGGCGCGCCGCCGGCTTCTGCGCCGGCTACAGCGTGCCGGGTTACATGAACGCGGATGGTCGCGGCGGCTGGGGCCGCGGGATGGGCTGGGGCCGAGGCCGTGGCGGCTGGGGTCGCGGCATGGGCTGGGGCCGAGGGTTCTGGGGCGCCGGCTACGCTCCCGCAGCCCCCGTGTGGGGCGCGCCGGCCTACGGCTACGCCGCCCCGTCGCGCGAAAGCCAGGCCGCGATGCTCAAGGACCAGGCCACGGCACTCGAGCAGCAGCTCGAGGAGATCCGGGCCCAGATCGAGGAACTTCAGAAGGAACAGGGCCGGTAGCCCGAGTTTCCGGCATGCGAAGGGGGGTCGCTCAGGCCCCCCTTCGGCGTGTGGAGAGAGGAAAGCAGGCCATGAGGATCTGCGTGACCAGTCAGGGCGGCGATCTGGAGGCCCAGGTGGACCCGCGTTTCGGGCGCGCCCGGTTCTTCGTGTTCTACGACGACGAGACGGGGCAGGTGGAAGCGCTGGACAACGCGACGAACGTCAACGCCGCCGGCGGTGCCGGCGTCCAGTCGGCCACGACGGTCGCCGAGAAGGGCTGCCAGTGGGTGCTGAGCGGGCACATCGGCCCGAAGGCCATGCAGGTGCTCCAGGCGGCCGGCGTCAAGGTGGGCGTCGGGGCGAGCGGCACGGTCGCCGAGGCGCTCGAGGCGTTCCGCCAGGGGCGGCTGGAGCAGGTGTCGGATGCGGACCGCCCGTCGCACTGGTAGAATGGCCGGAGCCGCTCAGGTCAGAAAGAGGATAGAATGAAGATCGCCATGCCCCTGTTCGAGGGGAAGCTGTCCGCACACTTCGGGCACTGTACGGAGTTCGCCCTGGTGAGCGTGGACGAGACGGAGAAGCGTGTCGGCGAGGTCGAACGGATGCAGGCGCCGACGCACGCCCCGGGGGTTCTGCCCCGGTGGCTGGCGGAGAAGGGGGCGAACTTGATCATCGCCGGGGGCATGGGCCGCCGGGCGCAGGATCTGTTCTCGGACGCCGGCATCCGTGTGATCGTCGGTGCCCCGGAGGCGGAGCCGCACGAGCTGGCGGAGGCCTTCCTGGCCGGCCGGCTGCAGACCGGCGACAACATCTGCGACCACTGACGCGCCGTCCGGCCTTGAAAGTGAGCCCCGGCCGCGCTACATTTGCCGGGGTCGCTTGGGCGACGCGCGTGCCGCGCGGCCCCGCGGCACGTGCGGTCAGGGCGGGCTCGGTGTGGACGGCATGATCCCCCACGGCGTCGAACGGAATCGCAACGCGGCCTGCGTCCTGTACGTCGGCGAGGCGAAGGGGTGTCCGCTGGCCGAGTTCGTCTGCGAAGGGCTCCGGCGCCGCCTCGGCCGGGAGTATCGGAACGTGTCGGTCGTGCCGGACGTGCAGGACATCTACGCCGAGCCGAACGCGATCGTCGTGAACCCCCGGGCCCGGCGGCTCTCGCAGGAACGCGGTGCCCGGGTGGCCGTCCGTCCTTCGGGCGCGGAGTTCCTGCGGGCCGTCTCGGACAGCGAGACGGTGCGGCAGGCGGTCCGCCGGATCCTCGACCAGCAGGACGGGCTCTTCGTCTGGATGTTCGAGAGCCGGCCGGGGCTGGCCCTGCTGGACATGCCCGGGGTACGGCTTCTGGGGCCGGACCCCCGGCTGGCGCAGACGCTCAACAGCAAGCTCTGGCAGTACCGCGAGCTGAGCGCCCTGGTGCCGGTTCCCGACTACCGCATCTGCGACGGGCGCGAGGAGCTGCTGGACGCCCTGCCGGACCTGCTCAGCCGGTGGCCGGACGGCGTGTTCGTCAGCCTGGAACGATCGGCGGGCGGCGCGCAGAGCATGGTGGCGCGCACGCCC
The DNA here is from genome assembly GCA_012728835.1 of Candidatus Brocadiaceae bacterium. Lineage (NCBI taxonomy): Bacteria > Pseudomonadati > Planctomycetota > Candidatus Brocadiia > Candidatus Brocadiales > Candidatus Brocadiaceae > Candidatus Brocadiaceae bacterium. The sequence goes on from JAAYEJ010000045.1 coordinate 107,165, forward strand.
GAGGCCGTCGCGGAACGCTTCACGGACGCCCGCGCGAGGTACCTGGTCACCCGCTATCTGCCCCACACGCACGATCCGACGGTCCTGGCGGTCGCGGCCGGCGAGCGCGACGTGTTCGTCGCCGGCGTGGCCGACCAGCGCATCGAAGGCGGCAACCGCTTCACCGGGTCCACCTGGCCGTCGGTGCTGCCGGCGGCCCTTCAGGAGGCTCTGGGCGAGTGTGTCCGCCGCATCGGGCGCCGGCTCGGGCGGGCGGGCTACCGCGGCATCTTCGGCTGCGACTTCATCGTGGATGCGCGCGGCGACTACCGGCTGGTCGAGGTGAACGCCCGCAAGCAGGGCACGACGATGGAGTTCTGCTGCATGCTGGACCAGGCGCTGCCGGCGGGCGCCCCGAACCTGCTGGAACTGGAATACTGCGCGGTGACGGGGTCGGCCTTCCCGGAGAACACTGCCCCGCCCCGGGCGGACGGGCCGCCGCTGCATTGGGGCACGTTCAACCACAAGGCGCTCACGCCGGCGGCGACCGGGCGGTTCCTGTCCCAGGAGATGGCCGAGCGCGATCTGTTCCGGCGCGTGGCCGGCGGCGGGGAGGGTGGCTGCCTGTTCCTGGAGCACGTCGGCGCGGACGTGCAGGTCGAGGCGGGATGCTTCCTCGGGCGGGTGGCGGCGGTCGATTCGACGCGCGACGGGATGCTGTCCAGGCTGCAGGAGGGCCGGCGCCGGCTGGCCGACTCGCTGGCCGCTCGGTGAGGTCGAGTTTCCGGAAAGGCGGCGGACGATGGGCACGCTGGATGCGTACACTGAGGAGTTGCTCGACGAGTTGTGCGAGCGCGGCGGCGGGGCCGGCCCGGCGGAGGACCTGCGGGCGCAGTATGCCCGGGCCTGCGAGTCCGATTCCCCGGCCGTGATCGCCGGGTTCTTCGAGGCGCTGCTGGCGGCCCGGCGCACGGCCGGCACGGGAGCCGCGGCGATCGGCGTCACGCGGGAGGACCTGGCCGCGCTCTGCGCGCGGCACGAGCGGTGCGACGAACACGGCGTGACGGTCGGCGGGCGAGTGGGGCGCGCACGGGCAATCGCCGCGCGCGCGAGCGAGCGCGTGGCCGAATACCTGCGCACGCACGCGAGCGAGGCGCCCAGCGGGCTGGAGCTGTGGGACCGCATCCGGGAGAATCACGACCGCATCCGCCGCGTCCTGGGCATCTCGGCCGACGAATGGAGCACCTTCACCGGCCAGCTCGGCCACGCCATCGGCGACGTCGAGACGCTGGCGAGGTGCGTGCCCCTGCCGCCGGACGCCCTGCGCGACGTCGCGCGGGTCACGCGGTCCTGCCGCATGCGGCTGACGCCCTACTACGCCGGCCTCATCATGGCCGACCGGCCGGACGACCCCGTTCTGCTCCAGTCCGTGCCGACCGGGGAGATGGTGGACAACGCGGGCGAGGAGATCCCGCCGGTCGCCTCGGACCATTCGCCGGCGCGCCTGATCGACCAGTTCTATCCCCGCGTGGTCGCCGTCAAGGTGACGAACGTCTGCGCGATGTACTGCACGCACTGCCTGCGCATCGCGCACATCGGCAGCCGGGACCGCACCTTCCCGACGGAGGCCTACGAGGAGGCGCTCGCCTACATCCGCGCCCACGCGGCCATCCGCGACGTGCTCATCACGGGCGGCGACGCCTTCCTGCTGTCCAACCGGACGATCCGGTGGTTTCTGAGCGAACTGGACAAGATCGAACACGTGACGATGAAGCGGCTGGGCACGCGTGTGCCCGTGACGACCCCGCAGCGCATCGATGCCGAGCTGCTGGACATCCTGGAGGAGAGCAACGAGCGCTCGCCGTTGCGCGTGGTCACGCAGATCAACACGGCGCAGGAGATCACGCCGGTCTCGAAGGAGGCGTTCAAGCGGATCGCGCGCCGCGTCAGCGCAGTCCTCAACCAGGCCGTGCTCCTGCGGCACGTCAACGACACGCGCACGAAGATGTGGAAGCTCTGCGAGACCATCCAGGCCGCCTACGTGCGGCCCTACTACATCTTCAACTGCAGCCACCGCAATCCGCAGTTCGCCCACATGCGCGTGCCGGTCGAGGTGGGGCGCGACATCGTCGAGAGCATGTACGGGAACATCTCGGGCGACGCCATCCCCCGCTACATCGCCGCGGCCGGCGGCAAGGTGCCGCTGCACCGCGACAACGTCGTCCGGTTCGGCAAGGGCGAGGTAACGCTGCGACGCCCCTGGAACGGCGAGGAAGTCGTCTATCCCGACGCGGACCCGGCCGTCTACGGGCACGACGAGGGCTTCGGCTTTCGGAAGTACACGTGGTAGCCCTGGCCGTCGGCGCGCGGTCGCCTCAGAACTCCGGGGGGATGCTCAGAGGGCGTCCCTCGTGCACCTCGGCGTTGGCGGCCCGGTAGGCCTCGTAGTATCGGGCGGCGACGACCTCCCAGCTCACCTCGTCGATCAGGTAGCGGTAGAGGTTGTGCCCGAGTTCCCACCGCAGGCCCTCGTCGGTGGCGAGGCGCAGGATCTGCTGGCGCAGCATCTTCCGGTTGGTGAACAGCAGGCCACCGCCACTCTCCAGCGTCTGGGCGGTCAGGCCCTCCAGGGGCGCGGTCGTGACGTAGGGCTTGTTGAGCGCGATGATGCGGGCCAGCGTGCCGGACTGCGTCTCGTCGATGCTGGGCAGCACCACGAAGTCGCAGACGCCCATGACCTTGTAGTAGGTCTCGCCGCGCGGGGTGAACTGGTAGAAGTGGGCCATGCCCTTCTGCTCCAGCAGGCGCACGCCGTTGACGTAGCGGGTGAACTCGCCCTGGTCGTGGGGGTCGCGCATGTCGCCGGCGGCCAGGAGCAGCCACTGCTGCCCGGTCTGCGTCTGGATCTCCCGGCAGAGGTCGGCCCACAGGTTCGTCACGATGTCCCAGCGCTTGTTGGACTGGATCCAGCCGACCATGCCGATGATGTGGCGGCCGCGCAGGTGGCCCAGCCCGAGGTCCTCCTTGAGCCGGTCGACCTGGTCGATGGCGTAGCGGCGGTCGGGGCGGGCGCCGTGCGGCACGATCATGATGTTGTGCGGGCGCGTCCAGCCGTGGGTGGAGAAGGTCCAGTCCAGGCGCCACTTCTGGTAGTGGCACTTGAACAGCAGCACGTTGCAGGCGGCGGCGAGCCGGCGGATGAACTGCTCCTCGTGCTCCTTCATCCGGCCGTGCACGGTGTGGGGCTCGACGACGCTGGGCACGTCGGGCAGGGCCTCCAGCATGCGCAGGAAGCCCTCGTTCATGTCCGACCGCCCCTGTTCGTCCACGTAGTTGTAGATGCCGTACTCGTGCTGGCAGTGGACGACGTAGGGGTCCAGCTCCCGGATCTTGCGCACGACGGGTTCGTACCAGTCGGCGCGCGACATGTCGATCAGCGGGAAGACGTTCGGGCCCCGGCCGTCCGTGTGGCAGATAACGAAGGCCGGCCGGTCCGGTTCGTGCTTGCGGATGAACTCGAGGGCTTCTTCGGCGAAGGTGGCGATGCCGCACCTGCGCGGCGGCCAGGTGCCGACCAGAACGACGGGCTTCTTTGCGGCCATGGAAGGGGGCTCTCCGGTGCGGGGGTTGTGGCGTCTGCCTGGGGGGCTCAGACCTTCGTGCCAGGGGGCCGGCCGGCGGCGGTGCCCCGGGCGGCGCGTTCCTGCTCGCTGAAGGCTTCGACCAGGGTCAGCAGGGCCAGCAGGAAGCAGAGGGTGCTCTCGGCGCCCTGGTTGCTGTTGACGCCGTGCGCCATCAGGCCGTCCGCGCAGCCGCCGGTGCGGAAGTTGTAGAGGGACTCACCCACGTCGTTGACGCCCAGGAACCAGTCGAAGGCCATGCGCATGGAACGCAGGTACTCGCGGCGGCCGGTCAGCCGGAAGGCCACCTTGCAGGCCTCGACCAGGCCGCAGGCGTCGATGGGCTGCTGGTCGAACCCGGCGGGCGCGCCCTCTCCGCGGCGGTGCCAGCCGGCGTTGCCGACCAGGGAGAGGTGGTTCGTGCGGGCGCACATGCGGAGGATGAAGTCCAGGCTTCCGGCGGCCACCTCCAGGTAGCGCTGATCCTGCGTCACCTCGTAGGCCAGGAACAGGGACTGCGGGATCACGGCGTTGTCGTAGCTGACCACGTCTTCGAACCAGAGCCAGTCGTCGCCGGCTGCCCGGCGGTAGAGCGTGATCTGATGCCCGGCCAGCCGGTCGATCTTCGCGACGATGTCTTCGGCTTCGGGGTAACGCTGCAGGTAGTAGTAGAGGCCGAGGATGGCGTATGCGCGTCCGCGCAGGTTGAGCTGGGGCAGGTGCGCGGCGGCGTTCTCGAAGACCTCCTGGGCGAGGCGCACGTGCGTGGCCGGCCCGCGGTACATCGTGTACCCCAGCCCCCAGAGCGCGCGGCCGTAGCAGTCGTCGCTTCCCGCTTCGTCCAGGAACACGCGGTTGTAGCTGACCAGGTTGTGGAAGAGCCCGTCGCTGCGCTGCGCGTAGGTGATGAAGGCCAGGTAGGTGTCCAGCAGCCGCTGGGCCTCGGCGGAGCGGTAGAGGTCGTAGAACTTCGAGGCCACGACGAGCGCCCGTGCGTTGTCGTCGGTGCAGTAGCCGTGGGCGCGGTCGGGCACCGAGTAGCGGGCGTGCTGCAGCAGGCCCGTGTCGTCGGACAGGCGCATCAGGTGGTCCAGGCGCGGGCGGGGCAGGCCGGTGATGGCCAGCTCGTGGCGCATGCTGACGTCCGGCATCGAGGCGCGCACGCGGGCGGTCGAGATGGCCTCACGGACGGTATCCAGGTAGCGGCGGCCCACCTCGTTCCAGGTCATCCGGCGGGAGAACTCGTAGGCGTTCACCCGCATCTCGCGCACGCGGGCGGGGTTCTCCAGCAGCTCGATCAGGGCTTCGGCGATGGCATCGGGATCGCGCGTGGCGACCACCCGGCCCCGGCCGTCGGCCAGCAGTTCCTCGGCGTACCAGTAGTCGGTCGAGACGATGGGCTTGCCGGCCCCGAGCGCGTAGGCCAGCGTGCCGCTGGTGATCTGCTCGCGGTTCAGGTACGGGGTGACGTAGAAGTCGGCGGCCTTCAGGAACTCGCAGAGTTCCTCCAGGCTGACAAAGCGGTCGCTGAACAGGACGTTCCGCTGGAGGCCCAGGTCGCGGGCGAGGCGCTGCAGGCCCAGGCGGTAGCTCTCGCCGTGCTCGCGCACGATGTTCGGGTGCGTGGCGCCCAGGATGATGTAGCAGAAGTCCGGCCGCTGCTCCACGACGCGCGGCAGGGCCTGCAGGGCGTACTCGATGCCCTTGCCCGGCCCCAGCAGGCCGAAGGTGAGCGCCAGCGTGCGCCCCTCCATCTCGAACTGGGCCTTGTAGTGCTGCGGCTCGACCAGCGGGATCGTGGGCACGCCGTGGTGGATCAGCCGGATCTTCACGTCCGGCGCGCCGTAGATCTCCTGGAGGAACTGCGCGCCAAGCTCGCTCATCACCACGAGCAGGTTGCTCAGGGCGATCAACTCGTCCATCACCGCCCGCTGGCTGGGGCTCGGCTCGCGCAGGACGGTGTGGAAGGTCGTGATGATGGGGCAGCGCAGCTCGCGCAGCAGGTCGAGCACGTAGGCCCCGTCGCGGCCGCCGAAGATGCCGAACTCGTGCTGGAGCGAGACGGCCCGCACCTTGCTGTAGTTGAGTATCTCCGCGATGCGCACGTAGTCCGCGTTGTCGTGCTGGCGGAGAGCATACTGGACCTCCGGCGGGTAGTCGAGGTCCTCCTCCGGGTCGTCCATCGCGATCACGACGGTGCGCAGGCGGCCTTCGGTGCGCCCGCGCACGGCCGCCACCAGGTCCGAGGCAAACGTGGCCAGGCCGCACTGGCGCGGCGGGTAGGTGGAGATGAAGGCCACGGCGTCCTTGAGGCTGCTGAGGTCTTCCGGCATCCCGGCCCCCCATCTCCCGGCTGTTCAGTTCGGCAACGCCTCGGTCCCCCACGACCACCCCTTGATTATAGCCCCCGCGCCTTCGGGCCGCAAACCGTGGCCCCCCGAATCGCCGGCCGTGCCCCGGGCTCATCGGGCCCCCCCGCCAGGACGACGCCGGCCGCGCTCGCGGGCGCTATGGATGGAGGCTGTACTCGGTCAGGAGCCGGCGCAGGTTGCCGCCCAGGATCATCCGCTTCTGCTCGACGGGCAGGCGGGCGAACAGGATGGGCCCCAGCCCCCAGGCGATGGGCAGGTCCTGCAGGTCGCTGCCGAACAGCAGC